>JAHEIW010000063.1 GCA_024639185.1 Deltaproteobacteria bacterium
GCCCTATCTGGGCGTGGCGGGTGAGGTCATTTTGTTTGCGGCCCTGGTCACCGCCGGAATGCCGTTTCTGTTGCTGGTGGGGGCCGCCCCCAATGCAATTGCCTATGACTCCGGTCAGTTTTCCACCGCTGAGTTCTTTTTGTACGGCATACCCGCCAGTATCATTCTGATGATTGTGACCGGTTTTGCCGTATTTGTGCTCTGGCCCATGATGGGCATGCCGGTGTCTATCGGCGGTTAACGACAGTCGTTTTCGCTGCCGTAAAACGGCACTCACTAATATTCGATCTACAATATACAATGGTCAATTGTCCGCTTAATGCGGATCCGGTTTAGGGGAAATTATGAATCTTTTTTTTCTGGCGCTGGCATTCATATTCGGTGGAGGCCTTTTATCCCTGATGTTTTGGCGACAATTTGTCCTGATGAAAATTATCGGCCTGATAGCGATCGGGGGCGGATGCTTGCTGGGGCTGATCGACGCCGGCACCAAACTCTACCGTCCGGGTCCCTATTCCGCAGTATTTGATTTTCTGAACGCGTTTTCGCTCTCATTTAAAATCGATGCCCTGTCCGCCTTTTTCCTGGTCACCATTTACACGATCTGCCTGCTTGCCGCCCTGTACAGCTATCACTACATGGACAAAGCCCAAAAGGCGCTGCGCACAGGCGGCAGCTACCTGTTTTTCGCCGTGTTGACGGCCTCCATGGCGCTGGTGGTGTCCGCCAACAACCTGATTACGTTCATGCTGTCCTGGGAAATCATGTCGCTGTCGTCGTTTTTTCTGGTGGTCTACAACTATGAAGCCGAGGAAAACCGCAAAGCCGGGTATCTCTATTTTGTGTTTACCCAGGTCGGGGCCATGTTCATCCTGGCGGCGTTCGGCCTGATCTATGCCCACAGCGGCAGTTTGGGGTTTCGGGATGCAGCCGCACTGCCCGATACGGTCAAGATCATTGTTTTTGTCTTAGCCTTTATCGGCTTTGGCTCCAAGGCCGGTGTCTTTCCCCTCCATGTCTGGCTGCCCCATGCCCACCCGGCCGCCTCCAGCCATATTTCAGCGGTCATGTCCGGGGTGATGATTAAAACCGGTATCTACGGCATCATCCGCATCTATATGCTGCTGGACTGGCATATAGCATTGTTCGGCCATCTGGTTCTGATTGCCGGTATGATTTCCGGCATCCTGGGGGTTGTGTATGCATTGGGCCAACATGATCTCAAACGCTTGTTGGCTTACCACAGCGTTGAGAACATCGGCATCATTTTGATTGGCATCGGCATCGGTATGCTCGGGGTCGCTGCAGAAAAACCGGTCATGGCCCTACTCGGGTTTGCCGGCGGCCTGCTGCATGTGCTCAACCATGCCATCTTTAAATCGCTTTTATTCATGGGCGCCGGTATGGTGCTCCACCAAACCGGGACACGCACCATCGATCTTCTGGGTGGACTGATTAAAAGAATGAAAATTACCGGAACCACCTTTCTGGTCGGCTCGCTGGCCATTTGCGGGCTACCGCCTTTAAACGGTTTTGTAAGCGAGTTTTTGGTATATCTGGGCGGATTTCGAGGCATGGCACTGGACAAAACATCCTTTGCCATGTGCTTGCTGGCCATCGTCAGCCTGGCGATTATCGGAGGGCTGGCACTGGCCTGTTTCACGAAAGTGGTGGGCGTTGTCTTTCAGGGTGAGCCGCGCAGCCCGGTTGCGGAAAATGCAGCTGAAAAAGGGCTGAGCATGCTCATTCCCATGCTGGTGCTGGCGGTCGCCTGTATCGTAATTGGTGTTTTTCCGACTTTCTTTATGACCATGGCGCTCAAGGCCGTTGCATCTCTGGAGCTGGGTTACGGTCAAATCCCCTTGGTGCCCTTCGTGGCACTGACGGGCAATATTACACGCGCGGCAGCCCTGATCTTTGCTGTATTTTTGTTGATTCTGGCGATTCGCAAACTCTTGTACCAGGGCAAAACAGTGACCCGCTCCGGTACCTGGGGCTGTGGGTTCACCAAACCAACGGTTAAAATGCAGTACACCGGATCTTCCTATGCGGCCTTTATTCTGGAATTTTTCAAACCCGTCGCGCCCCTGACCGAGGATCATCCGGCGGTAAAGGAACGCTTCCCCGAAAAGACCTATTACCACAGCCATGTCAGTGACATCGCCGAATTGCATATGGGCAGCGTGGTGGTGCGCCCGGTGCTGACACTGTTTGAAAAACTGCGCTGGCTGCAGCACGGCGACATTCACCTGTATATCGGCTATATCCTTCTGGCCATTGTGGTGCTGCTGTTTTTTGTCTGATTGAGGATTCAGGATTTAGAGTTCTGGAATTAATAAAAAAATGAACATTGAACATTGAACGCCCAATATCGAAGGTAGTAGGATCGGCCTCTGTGCCGACCAAATTCTGAAGCGCGCAATGAAGTGAAACCGGCAGGCACGGAGGCCCGCCCTACTTTCTATTTTCTGACAGGATCAACAGGATGCACTGGATATCGCTGAAAGAAATAAAAAAAATCCTGATCATCATGTAAATCCTGTCTAAATAAGCGAAGTTTCATATGGGATGAAAAGCGAATGATGAAATCCATTATTTTTCTAATCCTGGCCATGCTCCTGGCACCACTGTATTCAGCCTGGATCCTCAAGGTCAAAGCGTTTTTCGGAGGCCGCAAAGGATCGCCCCTGCTGATCAATTATTACACCCTTATCAAGCTTTTCAAGAAGGGGTCGGTATACAGCACCAGCACCACGCTCATTTTCAAGCTAGGACCCATGGTTTCGCTGTGCGCGGCCGCCGTGGTGCTGATGTTTCTGCCTGTCGCCGGACAGGCGCCGCTGTTTTCGTTTAATGGAGATATCATCCTGCTGCTGTACCTACTGGGCCTGGGCCGGTTTTTCACCATTGCCGCCGCCATGGACACGGCCTCTCCCTTCGAAGGTATGGGCGCCGCCCGGGAAGCATATTTTCCGATTATCTGCGAGGCCACGCTGTTCATGATCCTGATTCTGTTTTACACCCTGACCGGCGAGCTGAACCTGGCCGCTTATTTTACCGGTGGTCAGACTTTGGGCCTCTGGCAAACAGCCGGCCCACCGTTGCTGTTTGTGCCTATTGCTTTTTTTATTGTGCTGCTAACGGAAAATTCACGGGTCCCAGTGGACGACCCGGCCACCCACCTGGAATTAACCATGATCCATGAAGTCATGGTGCTGGATCACAGCGGACCGGATTTTGCGCTCATCGAGCTGGGTTCTTTTTTCAAGCTTTTTTTCTACGCCTCCCTCGTCACCCGTTTGATCTGCCCGTTCACTCTGGGAAACCCGGCGGCCGAAGCCGCTCTATTTTTTATCGTGCTCGGGCTGGTGTATACGGCCGTCGGTGTTACGGAATCGGTTATGGCCCGCTACCGCATGGACAAGGTGCCCCAATTTGTTCTGACATCCTTTGCCCTGGCGTTTTTTGCAACCGTCATCACATTGGAGTTTTTAAAATGATCCAACCCGTTGATACCATTCTAGCCCTCGTGCTCCTGTCGGTCCTGATCGCTTTCGGCTCCAGTCGGCTGCCGATGCTAATCAAAGTACTGGCCTTCCAGGGGGTCATTGTCTCTATCGTACCGCTGTTCATCGGCCACGATCTGACTACCGGCGGCATCGTGTTCGCCCTGGTCACCCTGCTGATTCGAGGAATCGTCATTCCGCTGTTTATCTATCTGGCGATAAAAAAAGTGGCCATCCGCCGGGAAGTCGAACCCATTGTAGGGTATCATGCTTCCCTGCTGGCCGGTCTGGTCTTAATTGTGGCGGCCACCTTTGTCAGCCCGAAGTTCAATTTACCCCAGGCCAGCGGCAATGCCTTGCTGCTGCCCACGGCCATTACGCTTCTGGTGGCCGGTATGTTTCTGCTCATGGCCCGGCGCAACGCCATTGCCATGGTTCTGGGTTATATCATGATGGAAAACGGTATCTATCTGGTGGGAACCAGCTTTTCGATCCGCGCCCATCATATTGTAGAATTCGGTATCCTGCTGGACGTGCTGGCCGGCGTGATGATCATGGCCATCATTCTGCAAAACATAAACAAAGCCTTTGATGATGTGGATACGGCGCTGCTCAAAACTTTAAAGGAATAGGTTTTTCATGATTGAAATCGTTTTTCTGATACCGCTGTTCACGGGCGTGATGGCCTTTTTCCTCCCGCGAACATTTGGTCGGCCCCTGCTGGTATTGACCGGGATCATTCACCTGATATTTTCCGTCTATCTGTGGATGGTTCGGCCGGTAGCCCTGTTTGAAAGTTATTTTGCCATTACGCCCGAGGGCCTTCTGTCGCTGCTGGTCATCTCACTGCTTTTTTTCCTGATCTCGATTTATACCACGGCATGGCTCAAAGAAACTGAAATCCGCTCCGAACGTGTTTTTACCGGATCGATGCTGCTGTTCTTATCCACCATGACCATGGTGACCCTTTCGGATCATATCATGGTCATGTGGATAGCGATCGAGGCAACCACGCTGGCCAGTGCGCCATTGATATACACGCATCGGTCCGAGGCAACGCTTGAGGCCACCTGGAAGTATGTGTTGATCTGCTCGGTAGGCATCGCCCTGGCCCTTCTGGGTTCGGTGCTGATTACCCTTTCAATGGATATCGGCGGTGTTGATGTGCCGGTGTCTTTTTCGGCATTGACCGGCGTGGCCGGACGCCTGGATCCGTTGTGGCTCAAAACCGGTTTTGTTTTTATTCTGGTGGGCTACGGCACCAAAATGGGCCTGGCGCCGATGCATACCTGGCTGCCCGATGCCCACAGTGAGGCCCCCAGCCCGGCTTCGGCCCTGTTATCCGGTGTATTGCTCAACTGTGCCTACCTGGGTATATTCAAAACCAATAAAATCATGCAGGCTGCCGGCCTAGGAAATTTTTCAGGTACGATTCTGATCGTATTGGGTCTGGTATCCATCCTGGTGGCGGCAACCTTTATTCTCAAACAGACCGAGTACAAAAGGCTGCTGGCCTATTCGAGCATCGAAAACATGGGCATCATCGCCTTTGGCACCGGCGTCGGCGGAATTGGCGTTTATGGCGCCATGCTGTGCCTGATCCATCATAGCCTGATCAAATCATCCCTGTTTCTGTCATCCGGGAACATCCTGCTGGGATTTGGCAACCGGCTGATCAACGAAACCGGGCAGCTTGCCGGCCGAATGCCGAAAACCTTTTTGGCTTTTTTCGGCGGATTTGCCGGTATTTCCGGATTTCCGCCCTTTGGCATTTTCATCGGAGAACTTTTTATCATCATCGCCGCCTTTCGCAGCGGACACTATATCGCGGTAAGTATTTTTATTTTAAGCCTGTGTGTGATTTTCGCCGGATTTGCCAAACACGTCATGCGGATTTCCTTCAGTGACATCCAGGCCACGATACGGATGGAGGAAAAACCCATCATGGTCTGGCCTCAGTATGCGCTTTTATTGACCTCTATCGTACTGTGTTTCTGGATTCCGGATACGCTGTACCAGACCATTATTCATGCAGTGAATTCCATCGGCGGGGGCTTTTAATGACCACGGATTTTCTACAAATCGGCAATGGCGAAGCGCTGCCCCGGGAGCGCATTCCGCATCTGGCATTTGACGATTTTCGCAGCCAGGCGTTGCAGATTGTCAGCAACGGGGGCAAGGTTGTCCAATTCTTTGCCTATCCCGCTGACGACGGGATAAACCTGCTGGCGGTTTTGCGGTCCGACCACCTTCTGCTGGCCGGTTGCCGGGCACAGGAAACCTATCCCTCGCTAACGATCGAATGCGAGCCCTTTCATATGTTTGAGCGTGAGATCGCCGAACAATACGGCCTGCGGCCCGAAGGCCACCCCTGGCTGAAGATGGTCCGCTACCACGCCAACGAGCGGGGTTTGCCGGATATTTTCGGAAATGATTACAGCGAAGACATCCCCGGCAATTATGATTATTATGCCGTCGAAGGCGAAGAGATTCACGAAGTCGCCGTGGGGCCCGTGCATGCCGGCGTGATCGAGCCCGGGCATTTCAGGTTCAACTGTATCGGTGAACGGGTGCTGCATCTGGAAATTCAACTGGGTTATCAGCACCGGAGCGTCGAGAAGCTATTGATGGGCGCAGACATCAAGCGCTGGCCGATTCTGGCCGAAGGCATTGCGGGCGATACCGCCGTCGGCCACAGCCTTTGCATGGCTCAGGCTGTGGAAGCACTGGCCGCACTCGATACCGATGCCGGTGCGCGCATTATCCGCACGATCGGTCTGGAGCTGGAGCGCATTGCCAATCACGTGGGTGATCTCGGTGCCTTAAGCGGGGATGTGGCTTTTTTACCGCCGGCCAATTACTGTGGCCGTATGCGTGGCGATTTCCTAAACATGAGCCTGTGGATGTGCGGCAACCGTTTCGGCAAGGGCCTGGTCCGCCCCGGCGGTGTGCGCTTTCCCCTGACCGATCAAGACCGCCGCGTCTTGACCGAACGCATCGCAGAGTTAAAACCCCAGGTCGAACACGTTATCGATCTGCTTTTTACAACATCCAGCGTCCGCGCACGATTCGAAGGTTGCGGGGTGGTAAGCACAGCAGATGCGGAAAAACTGGGTCTGGTGGGCCCCTCCGGCCGTGCCAGCGGAATTCCCTATGATGCCCGGCGCTGTTTTCCAACAGAACAGTATCACCGGTTGGACATCCCGCAAAATGCCGAACCCACAGGAGACGTGTACGCCCGGGCCAAGGTGCGTGCCGACGAGGTGCTGCAGTCCATCGCTATACTCGAATCCCTTTTGGGCAGCCCGATTGAAACCCGCTGCGTCGAGGATGCTCTTTTCAAACTGGCGCCGTCGTCACTGGCGGTCACGCTCAACGAGGCCTGGCGCGGGGAGGTGTCGCACTGTATGTTGACCGGTACCGACGGGGAGATTTTGCACTATAAAATCAAAGACCCGTCATTTCATAACTGGAACGGATTGGCCATGGCCTTGAGGGATACGGGGATCTCCGATTTCCCGCTCAACAACAAGAGCTACAATCTGTCCTACTGCGGGTTTGATCTTTAACCCATCTCTTTCAAAAGGATGGCAGGCAAGTGACATTGCGATTTAGCGGGGAACCCAGAAAGACAAAATCATCACGAAAGCACGAAAGGGCGAAAACACGAAAATAATACAAGATAAATTTCGTGCTTTCTATATTTCGCGTTTTCGTGATTAAAAAAATTATAAAACACACAGAAATTACAATTAACCATCAGAGTGCACAGAAGTGAAGCAAAATGCTAAATACGCTGAAAAACAGATTTGAGCAGGGCTGCCGCACCAGCGCTTACCCCAAAACCACCATCGAATTGCCGGAGCGTTATCGCGGGCAGCCGCAGGTCCATGCCGAGGCGTCATCCGATCTGGCAGCCGAATGTGCAGCAGCCTGCCCCCAGGAAGCCATTGATGCCGAGCGCAGATTAATTGATATGGGGCGCTGTGTGTTCTGCGGCACCTGTGAGCGCCTGTCTGAAGGCCGGTTCGTGTCTTTCAACCGCAATTTCGAGCTGGCGGTGGCTGAAAAAGACCATCTTTTGACCGCGGGCGAACTCCCCTCCCTGGCCGAACATGCCAAAAAGCATTTCAAAAAACTGTTCGGCCGCTCTCTACAGCTGCGCCAGGTATCGGCTGCCGGCTGCAATGCATGTGAGGCTGATTTGAACGTGCTGGCCACACCATTCTTCGATCTGGCCCGCTTCGGCATTAATTTTGTGGCATCACCGCGCCATGCCGATGGGATCGTCGTAACCGGACCGGTATCCAGGAATATGAAAACAGCCCTGCTGCAAACCTATGAAGCCACACCGGCCCCCAAAGTCGTGATCGCCGTGGGCAGCTGTGCGTTATCCGGCGGCCCGTTCCGTGGCAGCTCCGAAATCACCGAAGGACTGGATCAACTGTTGCCGGTGGATCTGTATATTCCGGGCTGCCCGCCGCACCCGCTGACCAACCTGCATGCGCTGCTGACGTACTTCAAGTAAGAATCCCCCATAAGACCAGGCCTTGGTGCACCCCGGTAAAGTTTTTAACCGTTGCCCCCACTACGATCCTTGGGTGTCAGGTGTCAGGAACGACGCAGATCGGACCAGATTGATAGGCTTTTTGAAACAGAACTTGACCAGGTTAAACTATGCACATTTAATTTAAAAGATAGAATGGGTTCCTTAATTGAAGTCTCTGTTTTGCAATACTGAAACCTGGCACCTGAAACCTCGCTCAAGGCTGAATCACAATGGCCGGATACAGTCCCTGCAGTTCGCCGTCGGGGTATGGTTGAATGGTATTAAAGGAAATGTTCTGGTTCTTTTGGGCATGCCCCCGGTTCTTTTTGCCGTCAAAGAAGGCCCCGTTGGCCTCCAGAATGTGATGAATGCGATCGCGAAAGGCGGTGACAAAACCGATGCCGCTGCCTTCAAAGGACATATTGCCTTGTATCAAGCTATCATTGATCTTGGATAAGTCATCGAGGGCAATGCTGTTGATTTCAAGCTCTTGCAAGTTTGTGATCAGTCCCCAGACCAGGTGGCCTGGAGGTATGGTCAGTGGTTTTTTAATATCGATGATCGTATGCGGCATGATGATGCTCTCATCGCCTATGGTCAGCCGGCTGTTGGCCCGCCCCCGCAAAAAGCAGTTGAACCCGACGAATATGTTTTTCCCCAGGTCGGCCTCGATGATTTTGGCGCCGTGGGCGGTGACATTGCAGCCCTCCAGTCGAGAATTGATAATGTAGCAATGCTCCTGGGCATTGGCGCCCTTGCCCAGCCACGCATTTTGCAGGTAGGCGCGCTGGGAGATCAGGACATTCTCGCTGATGCGAGTCCTGGGTTTGACAACCGCATACCGATCCAGAGAGGCGCTGGCGGGAACCGGAACGGAAGGTCCAATGTTGACCACATCAAAAACACGCTGGAAAGCGTCTTTGCGGTCTTCCACAAAATCCATGATAAACCCCTGCGGCGGCCTACCGGCAATGAAATTGATGTAATGATTTAAACGGTCAGGGGGATGGTAATATAGAAAATTAAACTCGCCGGGGTTACGGACCCACACGTTTCCGGGGCCGACATTAAGATGCGCGACTTCGCCGGCCTGGACGTAAGCAAACGTTCCGATGACGCAATCGCGCATGGTTGTCAGATCAACAGTCGCAAACGGTCCCAAAAAACAACCGTCACACGGGGAGCCGTGAATATTGCCGTAATGGGTCGAAACGGTGTCCTTGATGAAAAATTTTTCAAGCGTTTCCGGGTCGTGCGAAAAATTGTGAACCAGGGTTTTGATGAGAAAACTGTCTTCGATGTCGATGCCTTCATCCCGGGTTATCGGGATTTTAAACTTTTGGAAACGAAACACATCACCGCGATGTTTGAGTTCGTCGCCCCGAATATCGCTTTTATAAAGTATCGAGTTACTTGTTCGTATTTTCCCCAAAAAATAGCTGCCGGCCAGACTTGAATGCCTGAATTCAAAGTTAAGCGGATGGTTGGGGGTAATGCCGTAGAAGGCATAGAATTTGACCATCTGATTCATAGATATCAGATTTTGGATAAAAGGACTTATGTCGTAATCCAGTTCGCGTAAGTTAATGTTGATTCGCTGTATAATCCTATCCAGCAGCTTTTCAAGTGCTTTCATGATGATCCCCTATTACAGACTGCTTTCACATTCTTTCATGGTGTGGAATACCGCTGCGAACACATCGGTCATTCGCAAAATGCCGACAATTTCTCCCTTTCTGGTGACCAGCAGTGAAGGGTGGTCTCCCATAACAATTTGAAGAACCGCATTTTCCAGGATCGCTTCCTGATCAATAAATTCTCCCTCGGAAGGGGCCTGCATGAAATCCACCACCTTTAGTTTTGCCGCTTTGCTGCAAAGATCCTTTAAAGGGGTCTCCTGCATACGCCGTTGCTTACGCAGTTTATGGACGAAATTGGAACTGAAGCCATATTGGATGAGCTGGTTAATTTCACCCGGGTCCTCATCTTTGGGTTCAAGGGCGCGCAGCACATCCAATTGACCCAATTTGCCGATTACCCGCTTGCCTTTATCCAGAATTAAGACACCGCGGTGCTTGTATTTGGTGTGGTCGAACTCCTCCTGGACTTTTTCCAGGGCCAGGACGGCGTCAAACAGAGTAGAACCCTCTGGTACCGTCGCATATTCCGACAGCGGCACCATTAATTCCCTAACGATAAAATCGCTCACCGAGGACCTCCTGTTTAGTATCCATAAATATAGGTGATTTAGAGTCTAACATATAAATATAATTTAAGATCTTATGAAACTCAAGTCATTTTTTGAAATTGACACAACAGGTCGGCTATCGGACAATTCGGGCCAAAAGCAGGTAAGAAAGGAAAATTTAATAATTGATTAAATTTTGGCACCTGTGATAAACATGCCACTTGGATGACCATACTTTGCATTCGGTCTTAATACAGGAATAGCAGAATAATGATTTTATAAATATAAAACAATTGGTTAGCTAATAAAAAAGGAGCAAATTGCAATGAGCATCGCAAACGTATTATTAGTCGACGATGAATCCGAATTCGTTGAAACATTCAGTGAGCGTCTTGAGTTGCGGGATCTTAATATTTCTAAAGCGTTCAGCGGGGAGGGGGCCCTGCAGGTACTTGAGAAAAATCATGATCTCGAAGTTGTTATTCTGGATGTAAAAATGCCGGGGATGGATGGAATTGAGACCTTGGAGGAGATCAAAAAGCAATTTCCGCTGGTGGAGGTCATCATGCTCTCGGGCCATTCGACTGTCGAATCCGCCATTGAAGGCATGAAAAAAGGCGCCTTTGATTATTTGATGAAACCCTGTGACATGGATCAGATCATCGACAAGGTGAGCGAAGCGGTGGCAAAAAAACGGCAGCATGAGGAAAAAATAATCCAGGCCCGCATTAAAGAAATCACATCAAGACGCGTTTAGAATACATGACCGGAGAATGCGGTCATTCTCATTGTTTATTCTTGACATACCCCATACAACAAATATATCTATTTTGATCATATAGCCCGATTTAAAAAATAAATTGAGTTCAGCAGAACACTACCACCTAAATTGAGCGATTGTCGAGGTTGCCGCCCCGGTGAAATAGGTTTCACATTTCACTGGGCAAGCAGCTACACGGCAGATGTCGTTCCGCCTTGTTGGGGCGTAGCTGAAAGCGTAGACCAATATAGTTGACTATGCGGGACGGCATCTAACACCGTAGATGCGGTTAGATCGGCAAGCCCGACGGGTTTAAAATTTTAAAAATAAAAATCGATAGAATTCCTTAAAAATCAAAAATATTTGCATTTTTAAAATTATGAACGCTTAATTTAGCTAAAAAAAAGGAGGATATATCATGAAAAAGTTGGGATTATTTTTTGTCTGTGGAATTATTTCCATATTTTTTATAGCGGGAGTCGCCGCTGCCAAAGATCGGGTGGTGGTCTACACCTCCCTGGAAAATGAAGAGATCGTCGAATATCTGAAAGTCGCCAAAAAAGAGTTGATGGATTTGGATATTCAGGCCATCCGACTTTCCACCGGTGAGTTGGGCGCGCGCATGCTGGCCGAAAAGGACAATCCCCAGGCCGACTGCATCTGGGGCTGGGCGGTCACCAACATGTCGGAATTTGTTCCCAAGGGCATGCTGGTAACCTATAAGCCCAAGGGCTGGGATAAGATCCCGGCCAACTTCAAGGAGCCCCAGGGTTACTGGACTGCCATTGATTTGTATGCCGCTGCGCTGGTGCCGAACACCAAGGTGCTGGAGCAAAAAAATATGCCGATGCCCAAAGGCTGGAATGATCTGTTGAATCCGGTTTATAAAGGCGCGTTGATCATGCCCAACCCGGCCAGCTCCGGCACAGGCTTTTTGCAGGTGGCCAGCCTGCTGGTCATGATGGACCCGGACTATAAAACCAAACCCGTTGAACAGAACAAAGCCTGGGATTTTTTAAAGAAACTGGATAAAAACATGGGCCAGTACATCAAAAGCGGCTCCAAGCCGGCCAAATTAACCGCAGCCGGCGAATATGCAATTGGTTGTTCTTTTGCCTTTGTATATTCTTCATTAAAGAAAAGAGGATCTCCCGTTGCGCTGGTCATGCCCGAAGAAGGCGCCGGATTTGAACTCGAGGCCAACGCGCTGCTCAAGGGCGCCAAGCATGAAGACGCCGCCAAAAAATTCCTGGACTGGGCTATCAGCAAACAGGCCATGGAAGAATATGCCAAGTTTAAACTGGGCGTCACCTATCCGGGTATTGCTGGACCGCCAGACCTGCCGGCTTTAGATACCATTAAACTGGCACCAATGGATTTTCCGTGGCAATCTAAAAATCGCGCCAAGATCCTGGAAGTCTGGCAAAGCCATTTCCTGAAATAAGCATGCTTCGAGAGACGCTATTAAAAACTTCATAAATCCTCCCCGGGGGGATTTATGAAGTTTTGTCTTTCAACGGACCTTCTTATGGAAACCACCTCCAAACAGCTTATTTTAAAAAACATCAACAAACAATTCGGCGAACTGGTTGCGGTCAAAGATGTCGATCTGGTGATCGAGCCCGGTGAGTTTGTCTGCTTCTTGGGCCCCAGCGGGTGCGGTAAAACCACCCTGTTAAGAATCATAACCGGATTCGAGCAACAGACAACCGGGGATGTCATTTATGATGGCAACGTGATCAACGATGTTATTCCGCAAAAAAGGGATTTTGGGATCGTATTTCAGTCTTACGCCCTCTTTCCCAATATGACGGTGCATCAGAATGTGGCCTTTGGCCTAAAGATGCGCAAAATGCCGCCAAAGCTGATCAACGAACGCGTCAGCGAAATCCTCAAGCTGGTGGGCCTGGCAGACTGGGAGGGCCATTATCCTTCACAGTTGAGCGGCGGCCAGCAGCAGCGGGTCGCTCTGGGTCGAGCCATTGCCATCAAACCGAAAGTCCTTTTGCTGGATGAACCCTTGAGCGCCCTGGATGCCAAAATCAGGATCCGCCTTCGCACGGTTATCAAAAAGCTGCAGGAAGAACTGGGCGTTACGATGATCTATGTCACCCATGATCAGGAAGAAGCGCTGGCGCTGGCAGACCGGGTCGCCATCATGCGGGATGGTGAGATCAGACAGATCGGTTCACCATGGGAGATTTATAAAAAACCCAAAACCAGCTTTATTGCTGAATTTGTGGGGACCTCCAATTTTATCACCGGCAAGAAAAAAAACGGCATTGTCCAGTTTGGACGACTGGAACTGGCAGTCGAAGACCTCGATGATTCCGAAAAAGGGACGGTATATCTGGCCATCCGACCTGAAAATATCGAGCTGGTGGACGAAGCAGCGGCCCCTGAAAAATACCTGGCCTCCAATGTCGTTGAGGTTGAAGCCGAGGTCATCAATTTTCTGGGGGCCATCGTGCGAGTGACCTTCATCCTGGAAGAAGAAGAAATGCTGGTGGACATTTCCGAAAAAGATTTTGAACAGCTTGAGTTAAAACGAAAAGACAAATTTAAACTCTATTTCCCGCCGGATGAATTTCATCAGTATGAGGAGTTGTTCAGAAAACTCATCTAGAAGTTGGCTTAAAAATGTATCTAACACCCAAGGGCGTGATCTACTATTTTTAAGCCAACTTCAATAATTTCAAAGCCATTAGTTTATCAGGTTAAAACAATTTTAGGGAATATTCGGATTCGAAAATAATTTAAGATTTGCACAATGGATACGAACACAGCTGCTGCTGACATATCCACACAGTATCAGGTTTCGGCCGCCCGAATGGAAATCGATCGCTTTATTATACCAACGGTGACGATTTTCATTGGCCTGATCCTGTGCTTTTTCATGCTTTTTCCCCTGTCGGCCATTCTCAAAATGAGTTTTTTCAAGGGTGGCGAGTTTGCCCTGGCCAATTTTACCCTGGACAATTTTCAGAAATATTTCACCACCGCCTATACGCTCAGGGCTTTGTGGCATAGTTTGTACGTGTCGGTGGTCACAACCATTATTGTCACGATTATTATTTTCTTTTACGCTTATGCCATGACACGCACCACCATCCGCGGAAAGACTTTTTTTCGCAATGTTATCATGTTGCCGCTGATTGCGCCTTCAATCGTCCAGGCCCTGGCATTAATTTATCTGTTCGGCCGCAATGGCCTGATTACGGCCCATCTTTTAAAAACCGACTGGAATATTTATGGTGCCACCGGCATCATTGTTTCTGAAGTACTGTATTGCCTGCCGCATGCTTTTGTGATTTTGTACACAACCCTTTCGGCAGTGGACATCCGGCTGGATGAGGCGGCCGAAAGCCTGGGCGCATCGCCTTTCAAAGTATTCACCCGCATCACGTTGCCGTCAGCCAAATACGGGATCTTCAGTGCGGCCGCCCTGACCTTTAATTTAACCATTACCGATTTTGGTAATCCGGTGGTCATTGGCGCCGATTACAATGTGCTGGCCACCGAAATCTACGCCCAGGTCACCAATCTTTATCGTTTTGATCTGGGGGCCACCATCAGTATCATTCTGCTGGTGCCGTCGCTGATGGCCTTCATGTTAAATTATTACATCTCCCGCAAAACATTTTCCATGATCAGCGGGGCGGCCAGGCCTGTGATTCCACCGTCGCGGCCGCTAAAAAAAATTTCCTACACGATTTATTGTGGCCTGGTCACCTTTGCTATTTTTCTGGTTTTTGCCACCGTTATCATCGGCTCTTTTGTTAAAATCTGGCCGTACGACTGGTCGTTGACTCTGTCCCATTATAGTTTCCCATCCATTGCAGGCTATTCCGCCATCTGGACCAGCGTTTGGGTTTCGCTGATCGTGGGTATTGTCGGCGCTTTCATCACCCTGGTAGCCGGCTATGTAATGGAAACGCGCAAACCGTTTTTCAAGCAACCGCTTTATCTGTTATCGGTCATGCCGGCAGCGATCCCCGGTCTGGTGATGGGGCTGGGATATATCCTGGCCTTTAACAAACCCTATTATTTTTTCTACGGCACGCCCTGGATAATCGTGATCAATATCGTGATCTGCAATTTTACCCTGGGCATCTTATCCAGTATTTCCAATCTGCGAAACATCGATTCATCCATCGAGGAAGCCTCCATCAGCCTGGGCGGCGATACCTTCCGCACGTTTTTCCGCATCATATTTCCGCTGTCACGGGTGGCCTTCTTTCAAAACTTCGTCTATTTTTTCATGCGCTCGATGACCACCATCAGCGCCGTAATCTTTCTGGTCTCCGCCACCGTCCACCTGGCGGCCATTGAGATCATTATGCTCGACAATGATGGCTGGACCGCCAGCGCCAATGCCATGTGCACCTGCATCATTGTGATTGTGTTGGCTATGCTGGGGATTTTACAGATTGTCGCTAAAAAGACGGGTCGTCGACCGGAAGGTTTAGTGTCTGAGGTATGATAGATTGGGACGCTGAACTGCTGTCTTGAGCACAGGCCAAATTTCAAATTCCAAAAATAAATTTGTTTTTTGAACCTATCTAAAAAATAGTAGCTCACGTTCAATGGCGAGGCGTCGATTCGGTTTGAAAGCGGAGCGTAAAAATTCGTGGCTGAAAGCCACTCCCACTGTTATTGATGATGGACGTCGCTTATCACACTCATTTCCATAACAATTGGTGGGAGCGGCATCTTGCCGCGATTTAAGCGCATTTAAAACCGAATCGCAACAAAGCCATTGGGCGGGAGATGCATTTTTGAGATAGGTTCTATTTGAAACGCTCAGCTCAGGTCGTAGGGTGTTAAGCTTTCGTAGCCAGATTGCGTTACCAGAATGGTCTGCTCAAATTGAGCGGATAAGGATTTATCTTTGGTCACCGCCGTCCAGTTATCATCCAGGATTTTCAAGTTATGGTTGCCCAGATTGATCATGGGTTCAATCGTAAAGACCATGCCCGGGATCAGACGAATGCCCTGCCCTCTTTGTCCGAAATGCGGCACCTGGGGTGCTTCATGAAAATCAAACCCGACGCCATGGCCAACAAAATCGCGCACCACCGAGCATCTCTCCTTTTCGGCGTAAGTTTGAATGGCCCAGCCAATATCGCCGATGGTGTTGCCGGGTTGCACCATAGATATACCGCGTTTTAAGCACTCTTTGGCAACGCCGACAATTTTTACTGCTTGGGGTCCGGGTGTGCCGACGAAAAAGGTTTGATTGGCATCGGCGTAATAGCCGTCGAGCACCGAGGTGATGTCGACATTGACAATATCGCCCTCTTCCAGCACCCGCGGCCCGGGAATGCCGTGGCAAACCACTTCGTTGACCGAAACACAGACGCTTTTGGGAAATCCTCTGTAATTTAAAGGTGCCGGCCGGGCACCGTTTTTAATTGTAAATTCATGCACAATGGTGTTGATGTCGTCTGTTTTGATTCCCGGGCGAATTATATCAATGATTTGCGCAAAGGTGTCCAGCACCAAATGTCCGGCCTTGCGGATACCCAATATATCGGCTTCATTTTTGAGCTGAATTTTGTATCTCTGGGCATACTGCGTCCCGGGATCTTTGTTATCCTGCGTTTCTTTTGCCAAACAGCATTTTTTATATTTTAACCCGCTGCCGCAGGGGCAGGGGTCGTTTCGACCCACTTTCACTGATGTATCCTTTGTATTTAGCAGATTTAATCTGGTTTTTGATTCCATCTATCCGCGAGCCCGTCTTCATTCGGCCGCCGGTGTTTTCAATAAGCTGATGAACATTTTGTTTTTGTCAAAAATGAGTTTATTATAATAAATTCTACCTTAATTCAACCATCATGCAAAGTAAAACCCATCGGAACCTGTTTTTCGGTTTGCTATTCATCACAAAATATCTTAATACCTGTATCTGCATGAAAATAGATGAGTATTTTTTTTAATATTTTTCAAAAGGGTTTGTGCTAAACTGCATACAAAACATATTAATGAGAAACTATATCGGATAATGAGCCATTTTAATCTCATCTATTTTCACCCTTGGAACAACGCGGCGAGCCGTAGGCTTCCATCTGCTGCGTTACCTGCCCGCCATCGCGAGCCGCTCAGGCGAGGCGGGCGGGTTAAGGCCGAGGCATAGTTCACTATAGCCTCGCCCTTAAATGCCTTGCATAGGAAAGCCTATGACCCGTGCAGATTAAGGTATTTAAAAATATTCCACCACGGGAGATTCTGGTTTATGTATTTTGAGGTTTCAGGCGTAACGGTTTCCCCTTTAGTCCCGTTTCTGGTGGCATTTTTTGTTTCGCTGTTCGTTGCCTCCGCCGGCGTATCCGGCGCTTTCCTTTTGCTGCCGTTTCAGGTCAGCATTCTGGGCTTCACCAGCCCGGCGGTTTCACCCACAAATCTGTTTTATAATATCGTTGCCATCCCCAGCGGCGTCTATCGCTACATGCGCGAAGGGCGAATGGCCTGGCCGCTGGCCTGGGTCATTATTATCGGTACCCTGCCGGGCATTTTCATCGGCGCCATTATACGAATCCTTTATCTACCGGACCCCAAAAATTTCAAATTTTTCGCGGGCTTTGTGTTGCTGTATATCGGCTTGAGACTGGTCCAATCCATGTTCACAAAAAATGATCCGGCCATCGAAAAGGCAAAAGCAGTAGAAGCGCGTTTCTATACCGAAAAAAATGATAAAATAAACGACCCTGAAAACGACCCGGATCCAGCACCGGCTGTCGTAACCGTTAAATTCTCACTCAAACAGTACAGCTATAGCTTTTATGGTGAAATATTTACCTTTAATACAGCAGGCCTGCTTTTGCTGTCATCCATGGTCGGCATTGTCGGCGGAATTTATGGAATCGGCGGTGGTGCCATCATCGCGCCTTTTCTGGTAGCATTTTTCGGTTTGCCGGTCTACACCATTGCCGGCGCCACCCTGTTTGCCACATTCGCCACCTCGATTGCCGGAGTTGTTTTTTATGCCGGGATTGCCCCTTTGTTTGCGTATACGGGTCTGGCGATTGCCCCGGACTGGGCACTAGGGGCTTTGTTCGGGGCCGGCGGCTTTTTAGGCCTTTATTGCGGCGCGCGCCTGCAAAAATATATGCCGGCCAAAATCATTAAAATCATCCTTATCCTTGCCCTGCTTTTCGTCGCATTCCGATATATCTACTCTTTTTTTTAATTATATTGCGAAGTGCATAGGTTTGGGGCTTCGTATAGCACGCTGCAACCATGGTCTATAAGGTTTCAGGTGTCAGGTGTCAGGCCACATCGGACAGACGGCGCAATGCAGATGGTGAAAGCGAGTAGATAAGGTATTCTCTGCATCTGTTTTCTGTTCCGTTAGTTGCTGACACCCGAAACCTGACACCTGTGAAGCCTTTACGTCTGGTAACAATTTGCGAATTTAAATTAGTTTAGAGCCATTTAACGGAATGGGGATTATAACTGAGCGTGACCTTTTGGCCCGGGTAAAGATTTTCCTTTTGGATCTTGTGGCGAGACATTTTGAGGGTCAGCGGCAGGGTGCCGATCAATATGGTGGCCAGGGTATCTGCGCTGTTTTTATCAAGTGTCAAACGGGAAATAATTCCTTCAAGCAATTGGGTATCAGTGCCAGCTGGTGAAAAATCAACACCGTTGGCGATGGTCAGTGATTCGAGAATGGCCACCGCATTCGACTCGGGCGGATCATACAGGCGGATACACTGGCCGTCCGGTAGTTGTTTTTCCCAAAGGTCGCCACTCAAAAGGCGCCAGGGACCGAATAATATATTTTCTTTACCCGTACCGAATAATCGGCCTTTGAACAGGTGCATCACCTGATCACAGACGTCGTACAGCCAGTCCCGGTCGTGACTGGCGATGACCAGTGTGGCATTCCACTTCCGCCGAGCCATCAAGGCAGCCTCTCTGATCTGCTGGGCACTGGCAACATCGACATTGGCGGTGGGCTCGTCCAGCAACAGGATTTCCGGCTTTAGCACCAGGCGGGCGGCCAGTGCCACCCGCTGGGTTTCCCCGCCTGAGAGCTGATGGGCAGGAGCATCGACAAAGTCTTGCATTCCCACCATCTCTAGCCCTTTGAAAATGCGGCGTTTCCGCTCTTCATTAGCAATGCCTCTGATTTTTAGACCAAATTCCATATTTTTAAATACCGAGGTGCTAAACAGAAGCGGCAGTTGATCTACCAGCACCACTTCTTTGCGCAACCGTTGCAGGTAAGGCTCAGAATACTGAACCGGTTGCGACTTATAAGAAACGGTACCCGTGGTCGGGCTCTCTAAGAGTGCCAGAATATTTAAAAGAGTGGTCTTGCCGGCACCATTGGGGCCCTGCAAGCCGTAAATGGCCCCTTTTTCGATATCCAATCGCTGAACATCCAAAACCGTGCGGTCGCGATATCTTTTGGTCAGCCTTGCTATTTCAAAGAGCATCAGGACCGGATCCTTCCCTGGAATAAATGAAAAAGCAAATTCATTCCAAAGCTGAGTCCCAGTAACACAAGGCCCAGGGCCACGGCCAGGGTAAAGGCGCCTTTGTCATATTCCAGGGCCATCGCGGTGGTCATGGTGCGAGTGAACCCGCGGATATTGCCGCCCAGCATCATGCTGATGCCGACTTCAGAGATGACACGGCCGTAGGCGGCAATCACAGCAGCCACAATGCCGTAACGGGCTTCACGAAAAATGACAAAGGCTGCCTGGAGACGATTGGCACCCAGAGTCATGGCCGTTCTGCGATAGCGCTGATCAATTCTGCTGATGGCGGCAATGGTCAGGGCCGTTACGACGGGTATGATCAGCAGCGTCTGGCCGATAATAATGGCTTTCTGGGTGTAGAGCAGGTCAAAAAGTCCCAATATCCCGCGACGGGAGATAAAGGCATATACAAAAAGCCCGATCACCACCGTTGGGACGGCCAGCAAGGTATTCAGGCAGGTAATCAAAAAGCGCTTGCCCGGAAACGATTCGAATGCCACCACAAATCCGAGCGGAATCCCCACAAGGCCGGCAAAAAGCGTTGAATAGCCGCTAACCTTCAAGGAGACGGCAACGATATCAACCATTTCCCGGTCGAGAGAAACCACCAGCGCAATTGCAGAAATGAAGCTGTCTATCAATAGTTCCATTCGGTAAATGCCTAAAATGCACTAAAATGCCTAAAGTGACTAAAGTTAAGGTTCGCCTGCGGCGGATCGGTTTTATTTCAGCGCGTCTGGGTAGAACAGCTGCTTGCCCAACAGGCGGTAATTGTTGATGACCGTCTGCCCTCGGGCGGACACCAGCCACTCGGCAAATGCTCTGGCATCATCATATTTGACATGCGGATGCTTTTTCGGGCTGATCGGAATCACGCCGTAGGGATTGGCCAGAGCCGCATCCCCCTCGCAAAGCACCACCAGATCAATGGGCACATCGCGACCAAATTTATACTTGATATAGGTGCCTCTGTCTGCCAGGACATAGGCCTGCTTTTCATCGGCAAAGGTCAGCGCCTTGCCCATCCCCTGCCCGATGGACAGATACCACTGTCCCAATCCCGGCGGATGGACAAAACTGACTTCTTTTTTCTTGCCCTTTTTGACGATGGTCTGGGTCTTTTTTTCAAGTGGTAAACCGGTAGCCTCCCAGAGCGCCTGCTCTTTGGTGTGGGTGCCGCTGTCATCACCGCGCGAAACAAACCCTGACTGTGCGGCGGCAATTTTATTGAGGGCTTCGGCCGCATCGGTCAGCCCTTTTATCGCAGCCGGATCATTTTGGGGACCCAGAATTACAAAATCATTGTGCATAACCGCATAGCGTTTGACGCCGTATCCTTGCTGAACAAACCTATTTTCACGGGCTTTGGCGTGCACAAAGATAACGTCCACATTGCCGTCCATGCCGTCCCGGATTGCCGCACCTGTTCCTTTTGCAATGACCTTGACCTTTATGCCGGTATCCTTTTGCAGCTCGGGCAATAAAATATTCAGCAGCCCGGAAGCCTGGGTGCTGGTTGTCGTCGACATCTTAATTATTTTTTCGCCGGCCAAACCATTGTTGCTAAAAAAACTAAGTGTTAAGATTATTAGAATAATTTTTAGGTTCAACCCTTTCATTACACCCTCCTTTTCATCAAATCTCTGTCCGCTTCAATCTGCATTCAGTTCTCTGCCCTCTGTCTTCTGTCCTCTGTCATCTGTCTTCTGTTATCTGTCTTCTGTCCTCTGTTATCTGTCATCGGTCATCTGCGCACGGATATATCATTTTGCCGCATAAGCTGATATCATAGCCCGGTATGTCTTGCGCCATTTTACGAAACGAATCTTCGTGTAAAAGACTCAGGAACCGTTGAATCTCTTCATCAAAGAAGCGATCCTTTAAAATCATCAAATCAAATCGCTCCCAGCGAATGGGAATGAAATCCATATTCAACAATCCAGCAACAGCGCCGATGCCGGGTCCGGCATCCGCCCGCCCCGCCATAATCTCCAGGCCGACATCCAGATGCCGCTGGGCTTCATTGTCGTAACCATCGATTTTTTCACCCTTGATTCCGGCTTTATTGAATTCCCGATCCAGTAGCAACCGCGTACCGGTGCCCAGCGGTCGATTGACAATTCGCACGCCCGGTTCGGCCAGATCGGCAAGACGCGAAATCCTTTTCGGATTGCCCCTGGCCACAAGAAGACCCTGTTCACGCCTGGAAAAATTGACAACCGCCGGCATTGTGTCCAACTCCTGAAAAGCATAATCAAAATTATATTCTTCTTCATCTTCTTGCAGCAGATGGCTCGAAGCGATGTGGCAAAGATTCTGGCGTAGAGCTCGCAGTCCGCCCATACTGCCCAGATTCCCGAATACGGCCAATGGTGCTTGAAACTGATTGTTGAATAGGGAAATCGCGCGATCGAGCAAGGGATCGTTGCTGCCGGCCAGTATCAGGATTCCGTGTTGCAGGGGCTGAAGGCTTCCGGTGTCAGGATAGTTGATGGTTTGTGCTTCAACCCATTGTTCTACCAGATGCAGCGGAAAAAGCCATTTACCGGTTACTTTGGAGGCCGGCAAGCCTTTTTCGGCCACCAAACTATAAACCATCTTTTCATTGACATTTAAAAAATCTGCAACCGCCCGGGTGGACATTAGTTTCTTCATATCATTCTCGCCTTTGGACACATGCAATTTATAAAAGGTCGAATCATTTTTCGACAAAACGATTATATAGTCATTATTGTTATTATTTGTCAATATTTTAGTATATATTAAATTTATTATACTAATACTAACAAAAAATGACAATAAATTACCTTTTCGAGTTCGGATCACAGATGGTCGGCTGTAAGCATACGCAGCGCATAAATGCTTTAGGGTGGGCGGGTAAGCTTCCACAAAATCCACTTTCATTTGTATGAATTAATACAATAAATGTGGGCACCTATTCAAAAAGGGGGTTCGGTGGTTTTATGAGGCCAGGGGCAAATGTTTTTGAGCGGGCAAAGGGGGCATTTGGGTTTGCGAGCGATACAGGTCTCCCGTCCGAAAAAAATGAGCCGCAGACAGAAATCGTTCCAGTCACGCCGGGGAATGATTTCCATCAGGTCAAATTCAATTTTGATCGGATTTTTATTTTCGGTCAGCCCAAGCCGGTTTGAAATACGCCGGACATGGGTGTCCACCACAACACCGGGAATACCGAACGCCGCCCCCAGAACCACATTGGCGGTCTTGCGGCCTACCCCGGGGAGTTTGACCAGTGCATCCAGGTTTTGAGGAACCTCACCGTCATGCTTGTGTAAAAGCGCTCTGGCACAATTTTTTATATTTTTAGCTTTATTGTGAAAAAATCCAGTGGGGCGAATCAATTTTTCGATGGACTTCAGGGGGGCGGCGGCAAAATCAGAAGGCGTTTTCAGGTGTTTAAAAAGCACCGGCGTGACCTGATTGACCTGTTTATCGGTGCACTGGGCCGAGAGAATGGTCGCCACCAGAAGTTGAAACGGATTTTGGTAAAACAACTGGGTTTCAACCTCGGGATAAATCTTTT
>JAHEIW010000176.1 GCA_024639185.1 Deltaproteobacteria bacterium
AAAATCAACTTCCTTTTGTCGAAGCCCATCTGCAAAAAAGAGCCGACGATGGATATCCGCTGGAAATGATCGATGCCCAACAGGTACTCGAGCTTGAGCCTCATCTGGCAGAGGAAAGGGTTGTTGGCGCTGTCTACAGTCCGATCGATGGCAACACCAATCCTATTTTTCTGGTGATTGCTTTGAACCTGCAAGCGCAAAAAAGCGGGGCACAGCTTTTTCATTATACCGAAGTGCTCGACATTGAGGTTACCGGCGGGCAGGTTCAAGGTGTTGTTACCGATAAAGGAACAATTACAACCAACACGGTGGTAAACGCCGCCGGGAGCTGGGGATGCTTGATCGGCGATATGGTTGGCATTAAGGTTCCTGTTGCCCCCTTTCAACTGGCGATGCTGGTTACCGAACAATTACCGCCGACGGTTTCCCATGCCATTATGGGTGCTTCATATATGGCCGAAGAAGATACTGGCAAAGCGGCAGAATTGGGATGTGGCCTCATTATGAGCCAGCAGAGAGCCGGCAATCTTTTAATCGGTGCCAGCTGGCGCAAGGCGGGCTATGATAAAAGAACCATTCAGGAAGAAATCGAACTGATGGCCAGGGTTAATGTCAGGGCAATGCCGATGCTCAAAGATGTTCGCATTATCCGATCCTATGCCAACTTTTTCCCCAACACACCGGATAACTTGCCGATTTTGGGTCCGGTCGAGGGGGTTGAGGGATTTATAATGGCCTGCGGCCATTGCGGACATGGGATCGGTATGGGGCCCGGCTCGGGCAAGCTCATACAGGAATTAATTTGCGATGGCAAAACTGAAATCCCGCTCGATGAATTGAACCTCTCTCGTTTTGAACAGAATCTATCAGGCGATAAATGAAGCCGATCATTATCTATTGTGGGCGCAGCGAACAAACTTGTTAAAGGAGGATTTCGCGATGGCTACAGACACTCAGGTGCAGGGTCTTCAGCAAAAAGCAAAAGAGGCTATTATTTCACTTAATCGAGCTACGGCAATCCAGATTGCCGAGCAAGCAGCTTCTGAAATGAGCGCAGCCGAATTGCTTGACTTAATTGAAGGCGGTTTTAAGGCCGGTATCATGGTTGTCGGAGATCGGTTCGGCAAGGGGGATATGTTTTTACCAGAACTGGTGGCAGCCGCTGAAACAATGAAACTTGCGCTGGCAATCATAGAGCCCAAACTGCGTGAAAGCCAGGTCACACAGGAACCATTTGGAAAGGTTGTCATTGCGACCGTTAAAGGTGACCTGCATGATATCGGCAAGACTATGGTATCCAGTTTGCTGATGGCCAACGGATTTGAAGTGATTGACCTTGGAATCGATGTCGCTACGCCGATTATCATTGAGGCTGCCAGAGAGAATGCGGCTGATATGATATGTCTTTCAGCCCTGTTGACCACCACCATTCTGGCCCAGAAGGAAGTCATCGATGCCTTACAGGAAATGGGTTATAGAGATGCTTTTAAGGTGATGATTGGTGGCGCCGCGTCGTCAAAAAGTTGGGCCCAGGAAATCGGCGCAGATGCATACGGGGCCGATGCTCAGGAGGCAACTGAAATTGCGATCGATCTGATATCTGAATCTCGCATGAAAATTAATGAGAAGTTGTAATTCTGTCTAATGGCAGTAAGTTGCGCTAACCACCGAAACAAAACAAAATACCGATCATGTATAATGATATCGTGGTTAAAAATTATTTTATCCCATTAATTTTCACCCTGAAAACAACGCGGAAAGCCGGAAGCTTCCATCTGCTGTGTTACCACGCCCGCCATCGCGACCCGCCCGCCTCGCCTTGCGGCATCGCATGGCGGGCGTGGGCCGTTCAGGCGAGGCGGGCGGGTTAAGGGCGAAGCATAGTTCGCTATAGCTTCGCCCCGAAGTGCCTTGCAGATGGAAGCCTCCGACTCGCGCGAAATCCAGGTATTAAAAAGGAGACGTGATTATGCAAACGGCCGTTCCCAAAGTGGACTTACTCGATGCAGCAGCCAAAGAGCGCATCCATGATGCCTCGCTTTCCATTCTGGAAGAAACCGGCATTCAAATCGATTCGGAAATGGTTGCCAACACCCTGCAAGAGCACGACATCCCCTGTGAGGTTACCGGTAAGCAAGGCGATCGGACCCTGTGGCGTGTCAAGTTTGAAAGGGACCTTATTACAAAATTGCTGCAGACCGCCCCCAAGACCATAACCCTTGGCGGCAGAGAACCGCAACATGATCTTTACCTGGACGGTAAAGGATCGCCGGACTCTGTTTATTACGGCACGTTGGGCAGTGCCCCGGTGGTGCATGATATCGAAACAGGGCAGCGGCGGCTCGGAACACTAAACGATCTGGCTCAGTTTGCACGTCTAACTCAACAATTGGAACACCTGGATTTTTTCCACGTGTCCGTCATGCCGTCAGATGTTCCCAATGCCGTGGTGGAACTCTACCGCTGGAAGACCACATTTGAAAACACCGCCAAACATTCCATAACTGCGGCCGCCTATGATGTTAAGAATTTGCCTTTCTTACTGGAGATGGCGGCTGTGGTCCAGGGTGGGGAAGATGAATTGTGTCGTCGTCCGATTTTTTCCGCTACCGAATGCCCGATTGCACCGCTGTTTTTTGCCGAACGTACGGCCGAAAACATCGTTGAACTGGCGCGCGCCGGCCTGCCGTCTATCATATATTCAGAGCCTTTTGCCGGTGCTTCTTCACCGGTCACATTAGCCGGTACGCTACTGGTCACCAATGCCGAGCAACTGGCCGGAATTGCGCTGACCCAGATAGCAAATCCCGGAGCACCGGTTATTTACGGGGGGGTTTCAACAACCATGGATATTCGAACCGGAAACATTTCTTTCGGGTCACCCGAAACAGGCCTGCTGAATGTGGCCACCACCGAAATGGCGCGATATTATGAAATGCCGAAGGAAGGCAGTGGCGGCCGAACCGATTCAAAACAGGTGGATTGTCAGGCCGGGTTCGAAAAACAAGGCAATCTGCTACTGGCGGTTATGGCCGGTGCGAATCTGAACAATTGTGCTGGAACGCTTGAGAGCAATTATGCGGTCAGCCTGGCTCAACTGGTCATCGATGACGATATCGCCAAGCGCACCAAACGAATCCTGGCAGGTATGGCTTTCGATGAAGAAACACTTGCCGCCGATCTGATTAAAGAGATCGGGCCGGGGGGGCAGTATTTAGGCAATCCGCATACCTTGCAGTACATGCGCCAGGAACTTTGCCTGTCGGATTTATGTAGTAAGGGAACGTATGAAGACTGGGTCAAAAAAGGCAGTTCCAGCCTTGAGCAAATGGCGAAACAAAAAGCTGAAGAGCTTTTGAACTTTTCAGAACCGGCGCCTTTAGATCCGGCTGTCGTCAAGGAGCTGGAAAACATATTGCGCAGTGCGGAAAAAGCCCATGGAATTGTGTGATCTCTAATTTTGCATCAAAATAGATGATAATCTTCTTTTGTAAAGGTGAAAGGGTCAGATTGAAAATGAAAAAATTGATTATCACGGTGGCACCCACCGGCTCCAAACCTCAAAAGAAACATACAGAATATGTCCCGGTGACAATAGAAGAGATCGTCACCTGCGCCCTGCGCTGTGAGGATGAAGGGGCTTCGATCGTTCACATCCACGCACGGGACGAAGACGAAAATCCGTCGGATGATCCCCAAATTTTCCATGAGATTGTCACCCGGATTAAAGAGCGCTGCAACCTCATCATCCAGGTATCAACCGGCGGACGGGCCGGCACCAATTTGGAAAGTCGTCTTCAGCGTCTGCAAATGCGTCCCGAGATGGCCAGTTTAACAACAGGCTCGGTCAATTTTCCCAATTCGGCCTATGTCAATCCGCCCGACTTGATCGAAGCACTGGCCACAGAGATGCAGCGTCTTAGGATAAAACCGGAAATGGAGATATTTGATTTAAGCATGATCAACAATGCGATCGCATTGAGCGACAGGGATCTGGCGGACCGACCGCTGCACTTTAATTTTGTCATGGGTCTGCCAGGGGCAATGCCCGCAAAAGTAGAGCATTTGGTCCACCTATACCAAAGCCTGCCTTCAGACAGCACCTGGACAGCCTCAGGTATTGGCGCTGCCCAGCTGACCATGAATCTTCACGCTGTGCTTATGGGGGGACATGTAAGAGTCGGCTTGGAGGATAACATCTATTACAAAAAAGGCGAATTGGCCAATAACGATAGGCTGGTCCAAAGGGTCGTCCGTTTAAGCAAGGAGCTGGGAAGAGATGTGGCAACACCGGATGAGGCCCGCAAAATTTTGCGCCTGGAGCCGCAATAAAAAATAGGGCAAGGGGGTGACAATGCGGTGACTATTAAAAATGAAGGCCATCAGCGCCTCTGTCGATCGGACGTATTCGAAATATATAAAAGGAGGATGATATTATGGGACATAATATCGGCTTGGATAAACGCTGTGATGTTGTAATCGTTGGCGGCGGCATTATCGGGTGCACCGCTGCCTATTATCTGGCGAAAAAGGGTTTTGATGTTATTTTGCTGGAATCAGGCGACCTGGCTTCCGGCGCAACCGGTCATAACATCGGCTATATCTTTATGCATACACGGATTCCAGGCCCCCAATTGGATCTGGCCAGCGCCACCCACCAGATGGCGCCGGGTTTGCCCGATGAACTCGATTACGATTTTGAACTACGGCAAAACGGCGGCATGATTTATTTTGACAAAGAAGCACAGCTACCTATCATGCAGGAATTTGTCGAGCAGCGTAATAAAGATGGGGTTACTATGCAGCTGCTCGATAAAAAGGAAGCGCTGGAGATGGCCCCGGTTTTACCGGAAAGCACAGTCGGCGCCACCTTCTGCCCGCTGGATTGCCTGGTGAATCCGACGCTTTATGTCCGTGCCTTTGCAAACGCCGCCAGAAGACATGGTGCCCTCATTCGCACCGGCGCCGAAGTCATAGCGGTCAATACAGACAAAGAAAGAGTAACCGGCGTCAAAATAGCCGAAGGGGATATTGAATCCAAATATGTGGTGCTGGCCGCCGGGGGTCGGACGACCCAGCTGACGGAAAAACTGGGTCTCTCTCTGGGAATATTCGCCATGCGGCTGCAGTTGATGACCACCGCACCTTTAGAAGAAAGACTGCTGGATAAATGCTTGTATGGCCCGGAAAGTGCCAAGCAATACAAACTGTTTCAAGATCTGCCAAGTTATGATGACGAAGCATTTCGGGTGGACTATGAATGGCGTTATGAAACCTTATTTCTGCAGGCTGCCAATCAAATGAAAGCCGGTAACATGCTTTTTGGCATCCCCATGGATTACCCCGCATCGGTTGAAATTGCCAACACGGCCGATACAAGGGGTGTGGGGGTCATGGTGGAGTCTATGTACAGTAATTTTCCGGCCCTTAAAAATGCTGCCTTTGACCGGGCCTGGGGCCGCGTGGTGCCCTTTACCTCCGACAGTTTACCGGTAATTGATTTCGTTCCCGAGTTCAAGGGACTGCTGATTAATTCAGGGCATACCTTTGGCAATGCCACCGGACCGATTTCCGGTATCTTGACTGCGGAAATGATTGCCGGCGAAAAAACATCGATTGATATCTCACCCTTCAGCCTGAAACGCCCGGCATTAGATACCATGGCTAAAGCATGGTAATCTATATTTTGGATGAAAATAGATGAGAAGCTTTTATTTAGTAAATAAATCGGATCAAGAGCTATTTTAATTTCTTATCTATTTTCACCCAATGGGCAAGCTGGAGGCTCCCATAGACTGCGTTATTAAGGCCGAAGCATAGTTTAATCTATAGCTTCGACCTTAAGTGCCTTGACTATGGAATCCTCCAACTTGTCCAAAACATAGATTCAATCACATTTTGGATGAGCTGGAGGCTCCCATAGACTGCGCTACCACGCCCGCCATCGCGAACCGCTCAGGCGAGGCGGGCGGGTTGCTGTTCTTTCGCTATGCCCCCTTATGCATGAGTTTGCACGATGCAGTCGCTGATGATTTATATAGCTACCAAATCGGAAAAGAGTCACGATTCCTCAGTTAAAGTCGGCAGATTCGCACATGCAGCGGTTCACGTTAAGTTAAATTCTTTTTGAATTGTGAGGATTTTGAAAATCCCAGGATAATTCATCATGGAAATGAAAGTGGGCGGTGAGGGCGCCATGGCGGCGTCCCCTGAAGAAATATGGAAGGTTATTTTTGAACCGGCCTTTATGTCGCGGGTCATTCCAGGCTGTAAAGACATCGACCAGCCTGCGGAGGGTGAATACGGGATTAAAATGGTTCTGGGAATCCCCGCCGTCCAGGGGCACTATTCCGGGACCCTCAGGATATTAGAAAAGAATCCTTTTGATATCATCAAGGGGTCGATTGTCG
>JAHEIW010000177.1:0-3046 GCA_024639185.1 Deltaproteobacteria bacterium
ACAAACAGCGAAATGTCAGCGCCGCCAAACTTTATCAAATACATTATCGAAGCAGACATTGCGGCCGGTAAAAATGACGGGCGCGTGCACACGCGCTTTCCGCCCGAGCCCAACGGGTACCTGCACATCGGGCATGCCAAATCCATCTGCTTAAATTTCGGACTGGCCGAAGAATACAATGGCCTGTGCAACCTGCGCTTTGATGACACCGACCCGGCCAAAGAAGAGGTTGAATATGTGGAATCCATCAAGAGCGACGTGCGCTGGCTGGGATTTGACTGGGACGGGCGCCTTTACCATGCCTCTGATTATTTTGAGCAGCTGTTTGAATATGCGGTTCAACTCATCAAAAAAGGCAAGGCCTATGTTGACAGCCTCGGTTCAGATGAGATCAGAGAATATCGCGGCACTCTAACACAGGCGGGTAAAAACAGCCCCTATCGCGAGCGCTCGATCGAAGAAAATCTGGATATGTTTGAACGCATGCGCGCCGGTGAATATGAGGAAGGGGCACATGTGCTCAGGGCCAAAATCGACATGGCATCTCCGAATATGCTCATGCGCGACCCCACCCTGTACCGGATCAAAAAAGTCCCCCATTACCGTACCGGTGGCATGTGGGTCATTTATCCCATGTATGACTTTACCCACTGTCTGTCAGATTCGATCGAGGGCATCACCCATTCGAACTGCACCCTGGAGTTTGAAAATAATCGCGAGCTTTATGACTGGGTGCTGGACCAGCTGGAGGTCTATCATCCCCAGCAAATCGAATTTGCACGCCTCAACCTCAACTATACGGTCCTTAGCAAGCGCAAGCTGATTCGACTGGTGGAAGAAGGCCATGTCGACGGCTGGGACGATCCGCGCCTGCCGACGATATCCGGTTTGCGCCGCCGGGGCTACACCCCTGAATCCATACGCAATTTCTGCGAGCGTATCGGAGTCGCCAAAGCCGATAGCATGGTGGATATCGCCCTGCTGGAATACTGCATCCGGGAACAATTGAATAAAATTTCGCTTAGGGTGATGGGTGTCCTGCGACCTTTAAAAATCATCATTGACAATTATCCGGAAGAGCAGGTGGAAGAACTGGATGCCATCAACAACCCGGAAGACCCGGACATGGGCACCCGCAAAATCCCTTTTTCCCGGGAGCTGTACATCGAGCAGGATGATTTTATGGAAGAACCGCCTAAAAAATTTTTCCGCCTGGCTCCGGGCCGCGAAGTCCGCCTGCGTTACGCCTATTTCATAACCTGTGACGAGGTGGTCAAAGACCCCGCAACCGGAGCGGTGACCGAGTTACACTGCAGCTATGACCCGCAAACCCGCGGCGGCGACGCACCGGATGGCCGCAAAGTCAAGGGCACACTGCATTGGGTATCCGCATCGCATGCCCTCGACGCCCGGGTACACCTTTATGAGCACCTGTTTCTAAAGGAAAATCCCAATGCGGTCGAGGAGGACAAGGATTTTAGCGACTATCTTAATCCTAACTCCTCTGAAACATTGAAAAATTGTAAGGTGGAGCCCTCTCTGAATGCTGCCCGGCCCGGCGATCGCTATCAATTTGAGCGTCTGGGCTATTTCAGTGTCGACACCAAATATAACTCACCGGAATATTTGATATTTAATCGAATTGTCACTTTGCGGGACACCTGGGCCAAAATTCTTAAGGCCCAGCAACAGAAAAAATAGCCCATGCGCTGAAAACCGCTTTGGCGCTTGAATTTTGACATAAATTATGCTACCACAATTACCAGATGAGGAGGTGATAACCTCAGGACAATTCTAAAAACTAAAAATCCGATTTCGGGGTGGTTGGCCGGTCAGACTCTGGTAAAGCGGTTATTCATTTTTCCCAAGGATATCTGTTTTGAGCGTCCATTTCGAGATCACCGGCACCCTGTTTTTTCCAGTCAATAAGATGGAAAGCATGGCGCATGTCTTTCAGCTTGAAGATTTTGAAGTGCCGTAGCTATCTATATTCCCATTCAGGCGGGAATGCCATCTGCAACGGCCGGAGGAGAGCAGATTTGGTTTTAAGTAGGGGTGATCTCGAATTTGAATTCATTGTGGACCCATAAAGGGGAAGGACATAGGAGAGTCGTGAGGCTGCCACCCCGATCCTTATTTAGAAGCTATCGCAAAAATGCATCTAACGCCCAAGGGCTGTGTTCTCCAGGATAAATGGATTACACATCTATTTTTAATACACTAAGGAGTGCATCAAACCGATTCAAAATGCTCGCAAAAGCAAGTGCGCTAAAATGACTAAAGTGATCTAAAATGCCTAAAGTTGAGGAATTCTGTCATCAAAAAAAACAAATGATAGAGCGCAGCGATACCTTAACTTTAGTCACTTCGAACTTTAGTTCAATTTAGTCACTCCTAACCAGCCGTTATACCACCGTGCCATGATTACCACACAGACGCTACCTAGAGCTTAATTGGGCTAAAATACAATCCCCACATAACCCACAAAACTGTCGGCCGGGTTTTTATCATAGCTGGTGGCATAGGCGATGGATTCAGCCCGATCCGCACCCAGATGTTTGGCGGTCTGGAGGGCGGTCGCAGCAGCACCGGCGCAGCATGCATTCTGGCTGGCCAGGGCCTCACTGATGACTTTTTCAGCATCCATATTCAGCATCAAATCGATAATGCGGCGATCGTTTTGATGCCGAACCCAATCAACCGCCCGGTGCCCTGCACCCTGGGATACAAATCCATAGTTCGGACCATAATGGGTCAAATCGGTCGATCCAATGACCTTTATCTTTAATCCCAGACGCTTGGCAATATCAACGACCGCCCGGCCGATGGCCAGTGAGCTTTCGGACGGCGGTACTCCCATGGCGATGATGCGTGTATTTTTAAAGAAATATTTAATAAAGGGCAATTGAAGCTCGATGGTATTATCCTGGGCGAAATTATTGAAGGATTCGAGGGTAAAGGAAAATTGGCTGGCCAGTTCGCCGGCCAATTGCGCATCAACGTGCAGTTCACCGAAGGGGGTCTCCCAGGCGCCTTCGGCCATCAT
>JAHEIW010000177.1:3146-6383 GCA_024639185.1 Deltaproteobacteria bacterium
TCACGGGAGGCCGTTATGTGGGAGTATACCGATAAAGTAAAAGATCATTTTCTCAATCCGCGCAATGTCGGCGTCATTGAAGATGCTGACGGCGTTGGCGAAGTGGGCTCGATTGCCTGTGGAGATGCGCTGACATTTTATTTTAAGCTTGATGAAAACGGTAAGATAAAGGATGCCACCTTTCAAACCTTTGGCTGTGCCAGCGCCATCGCGTCTTCTTCGGCCCTGACGGAAATGGTCAAAGGCATGACGCTGGAGGAAGCCAAAAATATTACCAATGATGACATCGCCGAGTTCCTGGGAGGGCTGCCCAAGGAAAAAATGCATTGTTCGGTGATGGGCCGCGATGCATTGGAAAAGGCCATTAGCTGTTATCTGGACGAGCCCGAAAAAGAGGTTGATGGGGAAATCGTGTGCGAGTGCTTTGGTGTGACCGACCGTGAAATTGAACGGGTGGTTCGGGAAAACCATGTTTCCACCATCGAGGGCGTGACCGACTACGTCAAGGCCGGTGGCGGCTGCGGCAACTGTCATGACCGCATCCAGGAAATCATCGACACGATTATGGGTAACGAAAAACCGATCCCCAAAAAAGCGCCGGCTTTAACCAATTTGCAAAAAATTAAGTTGATTGAGGAAAGCATCGAACGTGAAATAAATCCCACCCTGAAAAAAGATGCCGGCCGGCTGGAATTGATCGATGTTGACGGAAATCGGGTCCTGGTCCGCATGGGCGGTTCATGCGCATCCTGTGTCAAATCACCGGTGACACTCAAGCATTATGTTGAATCCAAGTTGCGGGAGCTGGTATCGCCAGAACTCGTCGTTGAGGAGGTACAGTGATGACGGTCATTTATGTGGACAACAATGCCACGACCAAGGTCGCGCCGGAAGTGCTGGAAGCCATGATGCCCTATTTCAGTGACTATTATGGCAACCCGTCCAGTATGCATTCTTTTGGTGGAAATGTGGCCGGGGCCATTAAAACCGCACGTGAAAATATAGCCCGTTTGATTGGCGCCAATCCCGCAGAAATCGTTTTTACCAGCTGCGGAACAGAAAGTGACGGCACGGCCATACGGGCGGCCATCGAATCCTATCCGGACAAAAGGCACATTGTCACTTCTAGAGTGGAACATCCGGCCATAAAAAATCTATATGAAACCCTGTCAAAAAAGGGATATCGCACGACTTTCGTACCGGTGGACGGCGAAGGCAGACTCGACGTTGACTATCTGTATGACAGTTTGAGCGAAGATACGGCCATTGTCAGCCTGATGTGGGGCAACAATGAAACCGGCGTGATTTTCCCTATTGAAGAAATCTCGCTTGAGGTCAAAAGCCGGGGAATTTTATTTCACACCGATGCCGTTCAGGCCGTAGGTAAAATTCCACTCAACATATCTGAGAGCGGTGTCGATATGCTTTCAATTTCCGGTCACAAATTTCATGCCCCCAAGGGAATCGGTGCGCTGTACATCCGCAAAGGCACAAAATTTTCGCCGTTTATGATCGGCGGCCACCAGGAAGACGGACGTCGCGGGGGCACCGAAAATACCGCCGCCATTATCGGCCTGGGTAAAGCCGCCGAACTGGCGTCTGAAAATCTTAAAACAGATGGCTATGGTCGCGTCAGCCGTTTGCGGGATAAACTCGAGCATGCCCTGCTGGCAAAGGTGCCCAATGCAATGGTCAATGGTGACACAACCAGCCGGCTGCCCAACACCACCAGCATTGCCTTCGAATATGTAGAAGGCGAAGCCATCCTTTTGATGATGAATGAGCATGGTATTTGCGCCTCCTCGGGCTCGGCCTGCACATCCGGATCGCTGGAGCCCTCGCATGTGTTGCGTGCCATGGGGGTGCCCTTCACCGCAGCCCACGGCTCCATTCGCTTTAGCCTCAGCCGCTATAATACCGAAGATGAAATCGATGCGATTATAGAAACCCTGCCGCCGATTATAGAGCGCTTGCGGGAGTTGTCGCCCTTCTGGAAGCAGGCCATGGGAAGTTGATTGCGGATTGCGGAATTAAAAGCAAAAGTCAGATTTTCTTTGATCTGTGCTCTGACCTCTGGACTCTGTCTTTTGTAAGCTTCTTTTTTGGGTGAGCAGACAGTTTTGGCGCTACGAAACACTAACCGGTTTCGATTTTATCTTATTGATGAGCCATTCGATCCAGGCCTCAAAACCTTCCTCGGTCTTGGCAGAAATTTCAAAAACCGGCATCTGCGGATGAACCTGATGGATGAAATCAATTGCCTTTTGCTTGTCAAAGTCCAGATAGGGCAGCAGATCAACCTTGTTTAAAAGCGCCACCTCGCATTCCCGAAACATCAGCGGGTATTTAACCGGCTTATCTTCGCCTTCAGTCACGCTCAAGATCACCACACGTGAATCCTCGCCGATATCAAATTCAGCCGGACAGACCAGATTGCCCACATTTTCAACGACCAGAAATTCAATCTCATCAAGATCCAGGGTAACAGCTGCCTTTTCAATGACATGCGCAACCAGATGACAATCGCCCCCGAACTCATCGGTATTGATCTGGACCACCGGCGCATCGGTATTTGCCAGCCGGTCGGCATCATGGGTGGTACAGATATCACCGACAATTACAGCGCTTTTGATTTCCGGCATAATGCGCGCCAGGGTTTTTTCAAGGGTTGTTGTTTTACCCGAACCCGGTGAGCTCATGACATTGAGAACGAAAATGCCCTTTTCGGCAAAAAGCCGGCGGTTTTGCTCGGCCATCTTTTCGTTCACATCCAGAACACGGCGTACGACTTTGATCTCGCGGGTTCCGCTTTTTTTTATGCTCACTTCCCCCGCCGGATGATGGGTGTGGGTGAGGTGGGGTTTGTCAAAATCTTTATGATGGAAATAACGTTTGGATTTAAATCGTTTATCCGGACTCATTTTTTTCCTCTTCGACAACCTCTATGGACTCGATATCGAGTTCTCTTCCGGAAAGAATTTCCAGGGAGCCGCTCTGACATTTTTTGCAAACAAAAACAGGCGTGTCGATGGTCCATTGCGTATCACAATCATTACACTTTGCCACAACCGGTATTTCTTCAATAACCAGCCTGGCGCCCTCAAGCGGTGTGTCTTTGATGGCCACCTCAAAACAAAAACGCAGGCTTTCCGGCACAACCGCGGCCAGTTTGCCGATTTTAAGGTTGACCGCTGCGACCCGGGCTGCGCCTAAATCCGCCGGCAGGGAAGCTGTGGC
>JAHEIW010000009.1 GCA_024639185.1 Deltaproteobacteria bacterium
CGGCATCTCAAACGTCCAGCACTTTTATCGCCAGCTGTGTCGCAACGGCTACAATCTGGGCATTTTGGCGGCGGAGATGCCTTCCAGCCGGCTTGAGCTGCGAATCGTCATCATGGTTCGCCCAAATTACGCCCCCTGGGTTCGAAGCGATCATACCGGCTTTGAGATGATGCTGGGGGATATGACCACCTTTAACGCCCCGGAGCAAACAGCCGAACAGGCACGTGCATTCTTTTAATTCCAGGTTCAAAGGTTCCGGGTTCAGAGGTTCAAAGGTTAAAGATCTTCGCTACTAGCTCGGCGGATCAATCCTTGATAGCATATTCTTGTTTCTCATATCTGTCATCTGATCATTGTTACCCAACCTCTGAACCCTTGAACGGTGAACCTTGAACCTGCTGACTGACACCCGACAGCCGATAAATAATGAACACAACACAAACGGGTTAAAGCGAACAGAGGAGTCGAATTATGAGGCGGTTGAGGCTTCCTGGGGAGGTTCAAGTTCCGTCTGGCGCACGATGTATTCACTGATGCGGTTGCCGTCCATCTCATTGACCGTGATCAGAAAATTACCCAACGGAATTTCTTCTTTTTCGTGGGGAATGCGTCCGATTTGATTTAAAACGTATCCGGAAAATGTGTCATACTCCTTTGAATCCGGAATCTGCATCGGAATCTTCTCGTTAACTTCATCGATTTCGGATTTGCCCAGCACCCGCCACTCATCCTTTTTAAGCCTGACAATATGCGGCTCGAATGTATCGGTCTCATCAACAATCTCGCCGACAATTTCTTCAAGTGCATCTTCCAGGGTAATCAAACCGGAGACCCCCCCGTGTTCATCCACGACGATGGCCATGTGCTGTTTTCGCTGTTTAAATTGCTTGAGCAAACTGTCCAGTTTTTTATTTTCAGGCACAAAATAAGGATTGCGCTTTATTTTAAGCACGTCGGCCACCTCATCTGATATGGCCTGGTGCTTGAGGAGATCTTTGACGTTCAAAATACCCACAACATGATCGATATCGCCGTCGATGACCGGAATGCGTGTATAACCGGATTGAACGATTTCTTGCAGGTTTAACGGTTCATTGCCTTCAATGACAAACATGTCGGCTCTGGGGGTCATAATTTCAGACGCATTGGTATCGTCAAACTCAAATATATTTTCGATGAACTCTTTTTCTTCTTCTTCGATCCCGCCTTCCTCTTCGACAACTTCAACAAACGTCATCAATTCTTCTTCAGTAACAAACGGCTTCTTGTGGATTTTTCCGGTCAGTTTGGGAATGAAATTTAAAAATAAAATCAAAGGCGTCAATAGTATTGAAAGCCAATACAGCGGATAGATGACGAATCGTGCAATTAAAATGTTGTTACGGGTGGCAATGGACTTGGGAAAAATTTCGCCAAAAATGAGAATCAGAAAAGTCATAACACCGGTGGCAATGCCTACCGCGTGACTTGAAACCAGATTAAGGGTAATAGCGGTGGCAATGGCTGAGGCACCCACATTGACAAAATTATTGCCAATCAGAATTGTTGACAGCAGCCGATGCGGGTCTTCTTTCATCTTTTTGATCAGCCGATTGGTTGCCCCTTTTTGTTTGGCAAGATGGATGGCTTTGGCCTTGCTGATGGAAAATAAAGCGGTTTCAGCGGAGGAAAAAAATCCGGAGAGCAAAAGTAAAACTATTAAGATGAAAACTTGATCGGATAGCATAAATGCTGTTAAATCTAACCTTTGCTTAGCGCACCTGTCAACTGCTCCTGCCTCAACCGACGCTAAAAATTGAGGGCAAGCAGATCAACAAATCGCAAGCGGTTCAGGCCTTGCTATATATTGTGATGTGGAGTTGGAATTAATATAGCCGTCCAAATCCTCCTGAAATGCTAATATAATGTTATTCCATGACGCTGTCAATTCAGAGATCCGGTGAGAATAAATCGATACATGGTTTTTGACGCCGTTTTAACTAAGCCTGGAAGAAAATTCAAAAATTACGACAACAACGCCGCCATTAAACCAGTGACGGGCGTCTGCGCTGACGCTTGGTGCTGAAACCGATCAAAAAACCCACTATCAGTACCGCCGAACCGGCCAGAAACCATTTAATGGCGTAATTCATCTCCATTTTGGACACCTGCTCATCAAGCTTTTGAGCCTTCTCGGTTTGTTCGGCCAGCTGTGCTGCCACACGCTCATAATTGGCTTTTAGGCTAACGTATTCGCTCGCTTCTGATTTTAAGGTCTCAAATTCGGTGCTTGTTTTTTGCAGCTGTTTTTGGGTAGTTTCAAACTCTGATCTGAACTCTTTATTTTCGGACTTGAGCCTGTTATTTTCCTCGATGAGGGCTGCGGCCTGGGCCGTCAAATTTTTATGCTTGCTCTGCAGGCGCTCAAGCCTCAGGTTATGGGTTGCGCTGGGGGTTAAGTATCGGCTCAAAACCCAGCCCTCTTTGCCGTTGGCCATTTTTACCTGCGTCCACTCCTCTCCTGGATTAACGACCTCAACGATCTGCCCGGATTCAAGCACCGCTATTATTTTGTTGCCGGTACTCGGCCCGGACCGTAAGGTTATTTTCAAATTGTCCGAAATATACATCGTTTCCGCCTGTATCGACGTGGCAAACAAACATAGTATCAGCAACACCCCGCATACACCAAATCGTTTGAAAAAATCATTCATAACAGGCCCTTTCAGAATCATAGTTTATTGAGTGCTCATTAAACCGGCTGACAAACGGATTGAGGGGCATCGATCCTCACGCCTTTTTCTTACGACAACGATCTGCACCGGAAACCCGCACGCAGGACCATGGTGTCGGTAAGTGCTGAAGCTGGCTTGCAGCGTGCCAAAATCCGATTAATCGGCGCTGGGTAGCGCTCTGATTTTTATTTTACAACATTCTGCTAAATTAGTAAAATTAGATCCTAACACCTTTAAATTTATTGACAAATGTTCAAATTTTGAGTTTACTGTTGGATATTAAATAAATACCATCGGTTTTCTCGATTGGTTTCGGCAAAACCGGTATCGGTGGTGGTGTTGCGCTATGATCGCTTATGATTTGAAATGTATCGACGGGCATTCGTTTGAAGGCTGGTTTGAGGACAGCCAAGCCTATGAGAGTCAGAAAAAAAAGGGCCTGGTCGCCTGTCCGGTGTGCAACAGCACGCGTGTAACCCGAATACCCTCCACTTTTGCCATTAAATCCTCGCAGATCCCCCAAAAAGTGTCGCTTGAGGAAGAACACCTGAAAAAAGTTGGCAAAAAAATAGTCGATTTTGTTCAAAAAAATTTCGATGACGTCGGATGCGATTTTGCAAAAGAAGCTTTGAAAATCCATTACGGCGTTGAGGAACCGCGCAACATCCGCGGTGTCAGTACCGAGGAAGAAGAAAAAATGCTCAAAGAAGAGGGCATTGAATTTCTCAAGGTCCCCATGCCGGAGAGGCCCGATACCGACGCCTAATCCCCAAAACACCTAATTATCCTTCTATAAGTATCATCTTCAAATACATTTGATTGATCTGAAAAGGTCATGTCATTTTCTTCGGGACGCTATGATATGTCACTTGCCTGTGGCCCGATATTTGGGATTAAACCTGCCTCGATTTATTTTTTAGGGATAGATGCCCATCATCCCAAATATCGAGCCACAAACCAGCTTGGGGGATAATTTTTCGACATAGCGTCCTTCAGAAAAAAACATAGCCTTTTAGACATGAAAAGCTGAGATTTTAAACTGCCTTTTAACTTTTGTTTACCTATCTCTGCGGAAAATCAACGGGTACCTGTCAAACGAGGGAGCGGACGGCGGCTTCGGCAAGCTCAAGCAGATAAGCCGGATATATACCCAGGCCAATCATGGCAAGGATCAGTACTGCCGTAAGCAACTTCAGCGGCGGGGACAGCCGCAGTTCAGTCAGCGGTGCGTTCGGCTTTAACAGGTAGGCGGCTTTCAATACAAGCAGGTAGTAATAAAGAGAGACCAAAACATTGATCATGGCGATCAACACCAGCGTGAAGTAGCCCTGCTCCATGGCAGCCAAAAAGATAAACAGTTTGGCGCTGAAACCAATGGTAGGTGGAATACCGGCCAGGCTGAAAATGGATACCATCAAAGCCATTGCCAGAAGCGGAGACCGCTGGTGCAGACCCGCCAGTTCTTCAATCTGGATATTACGCCCGTCATCGGCCACCTTAACGACCACCAGAAAGGCGCTGAACTTCATGATCAAGAGGGCTGCGGCATAAAAGAGAACACTGCTGTAGCCAAACGGGTTCATACTTAATATCCCGATCAACAGATAACCCGCATGGGCGACCGTTGAGTATGCCAGCAACCGTTTGATGTCTTGCTGAACAATGGCGACCAGGTTGCCCACCGTCATCGAGACAATCGCAAGCGTTACCAACGCATGCGCCAGGTAATTGCCAGCTGCGCCGCTACCGGCGGCAGCGACCATTCGGACGAGAAGGGCAATCGCAGCCACCTTTGAAGCCGTGGCGATATAAGCCGTCACCTGGTTGGTGGCGCCCTGGTAAACATCCGGTGCCCAGAAATGAAACGGGAATACTGCCAGTTTGAAAAAGAAACCGCTGAGCGTCAACAGCAGTCCCAGGATGACAACCGGTTTGTCGATCACGGCGGGAATCACCCGGACCATATCATTGACATGAGCCACCTGGGTCGTCGCATAAAGTAAAGCCAGGCCGAAGAGCATCACCGCCGATGCGGTGATACCAATCAGAAAATATTTGATGCCGGCTTCGATGCCCAGGTCTTTATCCCTTCTCAAGGCCACCAGAATGTAGAGGGCATAGCTGGAAAGCTCAAGGGAGACGTACATCGCCAACAGGTGCACGCTGCTGACCAGCATGAGCATCGCCAGGGTGCAGACAAACAAAAGCAGATAAAAATCCGGATGATCCTTTTCACGGATCGCACTGACATTCGGGCACAGGCAAACAATCAAAAACAGCCCCAGAGCCAGCAATACTTTGAAAACCTGTGAAAACAAATCAATCTGATAGGCGTTGGAAAAAAGGAGGCCTTCTGATCGGACCGCCAGCAGGCAGACCAGCACACCACCGGCTGCCAGCAACAATGCGCTGACATAATCGCGCCTGGAATTTATGCGCCGCAGCATTGACAGCGCCAAAAACCACAGGCTGACCAGAAGATAGTATATTTCAGGACTGAATATCATCCACTTCATCAGGGTAACCCGTTAATGAATGGAATTGTCGCCGTATCGATGACATCGAACAGCAGGGACGGAAAAAGTCCGAAAAAAACCAAAACACCCACCAGAATCATACGGGGGATGCCCAGCCGAAAGGGTACATCCGGCAGCTGCTCATATTTGGCATTCTTCGGGCCGTAAAATGTTTTTTGAACGACCCGCAGCATGAACAGGGCGCTGACCACTAAAGCAGCCACGGCCATCACGCCGCGAAACGGGTAGACCTTGAAAGCCGAGATAAACACCACCAACTCTCCCCAGAAGCTGGCCAGGCAGGGAACCCCCATACTGGCCATGGCCGCCACGATAAAATAGGTCGAGGCCACGGGCATAATCCGGCTGAGACCGCCCAGCTCGTCAATGGCCTTGGTATGGGTTCGATCGTAAATATAGCCCACCGAGGAAAAGAATAAAGCCGTCATCACCCCGTGGGCAAACATTTGAAAAATAGCGCCGTTCAGGCCATCAACGCTGACGGTTGACAATCCCAGGCCGACAATGCCCATGTGTGAGACGCTGGAATAGCCGATCACATACTTCAGATCGGTCTGGCGCAGGCCGGCCAGTGCGCCATAGACGATACCCACCGCGGCCAATGAGGCCATCAATGTCGACCAGTATTGCCATCCTTCCGGGCACAGAAAAATAGCCACCCGCAACACACCGAATGCACCGATCTTCATCAAGACACCGGCATGCACCATGCTGACCGCGTGGGGGGCTGCCACATGGCCGACCGGCGACCATGTGTGAAAAGGCCACACAGCGGCCAGAATGCCGAAACCCAGGAAAAGTAATATAAACGCAAATTTTTGTTGATCGGCGCTAAAGGTTCCCGGCTGCATCAGTGAAACGATATCAAATGTATTCAATCCGGATTTGACGAAAAGATAGACAATCGCCGGTAAAATCAGAGCGCTTCCGGCCAGCAGATACAGCGTTAATTTCATGGCGGCATATTCTTTGCGGGTTTTACCCCAGACGGCAATCAGCAAATACATCGGAAACAGCGACACATCATACCAGACAAAAATGAAAAACAAATCCATACTCATAAATAGCCCGAATACACCACTGACCATCACAAAATACAGCACATAAAACTCTTTGACGCGGGTTTGCATTTCCCACATCGTCAACACACCGGTAAAAAAAACAATACCGGTCAGCAGCAAATTGGGAAGATTGATCCCATCGACAGCATTGAAATAGGTGATGCCCAGGGACTCGACCCATATGACTTTTTCGACAAACTGGAGCCCCACCTGGTTTTTGTCAAAGGCCAAAAATAAATACAGGGATAATGCCAGTGTGATTCCCGAAAAAACCGCCGCCATCCATTTGATGGCCTGGGCATGACGTTCAGGCGTAAATAGCATCATCAAGATGCCAATTATGCAACTCAGCAAAATGCATGAAAGATATGGAAATTCGGCAAACGCCATTTGCATGTGGTTAGGCCTTTAAATGATTGGGCTTATAAAAAGCCGGAATTAAACCAGGAAAGCACGAAAATGTGGAAACACGAAAATCACATATAATTTCTTGCTTTCGTTCTTCTGTGTTTTCGGGGTTAATATGTATTTCTACTTTCATCAGGCAACGGCACTCTGAGACTGTTTTAAAAAATAAAATAGATCGCCAGCAAAACCAGCACGATAAAAATAACCAGCAGACGGTATTGCACCATTCCCAGGTGCAAACTGGACAGAACCCGCCCGCTGAAAAGGGTGGCTTTGCTCAGACCGTCAATACTGCCGTCGATGACATGATCGTCATTTTGCTTACACAGATTGGCAAGGCCTTTATAGACGATATAGTCTAGACACAAGCGATAGAAATCATCGATATACCAGCGCCGAGCAAAAAAGGTGTGCAGCGCCGGTATCTTTTCGACAAAACCCACCCGGCCAGCATCCCGCCGACCGAATTCCAACCAGGCCAATCCCACCCCGGCCGCTGCTACCGCCAGGGCCACAAATGGCAGCCAGGCGTGATGCGCAGCGGCATGCGCATCGATTGCCAGCGGCCCGGTTATAAACTGATCCAGGGGCTGCTGATATAATCCCAGCACCAAGGTAACCGCCGCCAATATGATCAGGGGCCAGGCCATTGCCATGTAATGGGAACCGTTGTGATCATCGCCATGGCCATAAGCAGCAGCAGTTGAACCCTGCTGCAGCGGGGTGCGGGGGAATATGAGAATAAAAATCAGCCGGAATGCATAATAGGCGGTCAAAAAAGCACCCAGCAGACCGGCCACAAGCCAGATGGGGTTGTTTTGATCCGCCAGCGCGGCCAGGATTAATTCTTTGCTGAAAAATCCGGACAGCGGCGGCAGGCCGGCCAGAGCGGCGGCAGCAATAATAATACAGATCGTCGGCGTTTTCAGGCTGCGTCCGCCGCGGTCGCTGATCTCAAAAATATCATTGGATTCGTATGCGTGGATTAATACACCGGAACATAAAAACAGCAGGGCTTTAAAGCCAGCGTGGGTGGTCAGGTGATAAACACCGGCAAAATAGCTTCCGGCCGCCAGACCCATGATCATAAAGCCCAGTTGGCTGATGGTCGAGTAGGCCCAAACCTGCTTGATATCCCGGCTGACCATCGCCATGGTCGATGCCATTAGCATGCTGATGGTGCCGATCACCAGAAAAATTAGCATGGCGGTTGGTGAGAGGCTGAAATATGGAAAAAGGCGCGCAAATAAATAAACACCGGCGGCAACCATTGTGGCCGAATGCAGCAATGCGCTGACCGGCGTCGGCCCTTCCATAGCATCCGGCAACCACGTCAGTAATGGAAACTGAGCGCTTTTGCCAACAATACCGCCGAAAATCAGCAAGGCTGAAAGGGTAATGAGGCCTGCCGACATCTGAGTCTGAACATGGGGCCCATTGATATCCATGATGTTCAAATTGCCCAGATGCATCAGCACGACAAGCAACCCGATAAAAAAAGCCACATCTCCAAGCCGTGTCATCACAAATGCTTTTTTACCGGCCTCAGTGGCACTGAATTTATCGTACCAGAAACCAATCAGCAGATAAGAGGAAAGTCCGACCAGCTCCCAGAAAATATACAGTTGCAGCATGGTGGGTGCGAGGGTCAGACTCATCATGGCCCAGGCGAAAAGGGACATAAAGGCGTAGTAGCGCGAAAACCCCGGATCGCCGGCCATATACCCGATAGAGTACATCTGAACCAAAAAGCTGATCACCGTTACCACGACCAGCATCAGCAAACTGGTCGGATCCAGCAGATAACCAAAGGGAATCTGAAGGTTGCCTGAGACAACCCAGCGAAAAGTGATCGTGATTGGCGCTGTCAGTCCCCAGTGCTTGATCAGCAAAAAAAGTGCACACAGCAATGACACCCCGATGGCGGTGATCGACAGCCCGGCCGAAAGCCGTGGCCAGCGCCGGGTAAAGACCATAATGATGATGAATGCTGCCAGGGGCAGCAGCGTGGTCAACAGGGCCGCAATCATGGTCGGATTATTAATCCCTGGCGAGGTCATCTGGTCCTTTCGATTCGCTATTCATAAAAAAGTTCAAGTGCCCGCAAAAGTAGGTTTCAGTGTTCAGGTGTCAGCCTTTGGCCCGAAGGGCCTAATTTTGGCCTTAGAACCTGTGGGCAACAAGCATTTCAAGAGAGGTTTCAAGTTTCGATTGACACACAGTGACCTGACACCCGAAACCTGACACCTGAACCGCCTACGGCGGAACTATAGAGCCTGACACCTTGGTTTTTGCGATTTTGAATTTCACAATTCAGATCTTGCCATTAACGTCCGTTACTTAAGGAGGTTGTAGTGCGCCGGATCAAATGACCCGGTTCGTCGATAGGCAAATATAATCAATGCCAGCCCAACGGACACCTCGGCGGCTGCCACCGCTAAGATGAAAAGCACAAACACCTGGCCTTCCAGGTGTTGCCAGCGTAGTGCTGCGGCGACAAATGCGATCGAAGCGCCATTTAACATAATTTCAACCCCCAGCACCATCATGATCAGGTTGCGCCGAACAACGACACAAAAAATCCCCATCAGAAAAAGGATTCCCGCTAAAATGAGCACATGGCCAAACGGAACGATCATGATGTATCCTTTTTGCGCCCTAAATATAGGGCCCCCACTAAAGCCACCAGCAGCAGCAGTGAGATTATCTCAATCGCCAGCCAGTGCCGTTGGAAAAGGTATTCACTGAAGGCCTCAGGCCTGGCCAGCGCTATTGTAAGTGTAACCTGGCTTCCGGGAGCAGCGGAAATGATCACCGCACCGATAACCAGATAGACCAAGCCCATCAGCGCGACGGGCACCCATTGTCGCATCGGAAACAATTTTTCTTCGTCAGGAACCGCTTTGACCATCATAATGATAAATAAAAATAAGATCATGATGGCACCGGCATAGATGATCACTTCCAGTACCGCCAGCAGGGGGGCGCCGAAAAGGTAGAACATCATGGCGGTGCCAAAAAACGAAAAAACCAGATACACCACGGCATGCACCAGGTTGCGACGGGTAATCGCCAGACCCGTGGTCAAAACGATAGTGGCGGCTAGAATGTAGAATATGATGGCGTAGATGGTCATAATTTTAAAACCAGAGAACAGAGGTCAGACGACAGATGGCAGATGGCAGATGGCAGATGCATATCGTAATTATCATTTTTTCTGTCTTCTGTCTTCTGTCATCTGTCATCTGGGTCATGGCAAATTGCTCTTAATGTTGACTGGCCTCTCCTCCTTGATATGTTCCCCTTTCTGGCCAACGTCGGTCGCTACACCGGCATATTTATAGAAATTGTATTCTTTATCTTTGCCCTGGTGGTCGACGAGCAGATCTTTTTTCTCATACACGAAGGACAGGATGTCATTTTTGCAATTCTCAAACTGAGGAGTCAACTGAATGGCCGATGTCGGGCAGGCCTCCTCGCAAAAGCCGCAATAGATGCAGCGCGCAAAGTTGATGCGAAACCATTGCGCATAGCGCCGGCCACCCTCTTTTTCGGCAGATTGCATGGAGATGCAGCTGACCGGACAAACCGCCGAACACAGATAACAGGCCACGCAGCGTTCGGCACCGTCCGGATCCCGGGTCAAGATGATACGGGCCCGGCTGCGCGCCGGCAGCGGGCGTTTGTATTCAGGATATTCTTCCGTTATAGGCTTGCGAAAGAGATGTTTGAAGGTTGTCGCAAAACCAATCGCAAGTGCTTTAACGGCTTCGATGGCATCTTTCATGGATTAATTGCATCTTTCTTTTTTATGGGTATGTATGTAAACGCGATGTTGGTTGTTGGTCGTCCGTTGTCCGTTGAGGTATCGGGCGTTTTTTGTTTTCTTTAATTTAATCCACAACTCGATTGCAACGGACAACTGACAACAAACAACGGACAGACCCTATATTAATAGAATTGCCCCCGTCACCATAATATTTATAAGTGACAGCGGAATGAGCACCTTCCAGCCCAGCGCCATGAGTTGATCATAGCGCAGCCGCGGCAGGGTTCCGCGAACCCATATCATAATCAGCGCCACCAGAATCATTTTAATCAATAGCCATACCGGCGGTGGCAATATCGGACCGCGCCATCCTCCCAGGAACAGAACCGCCACCAGGGCACCCAGCACCTGTAAATGAACATATTCGCCCAGAAAAAACAGGCCGAAGCGGATACCGCTGTATTCAGTGTGATAGCCGGCGCCCAGCTCATTTTCGGCTTCGGGCATATCAAAGGGAATGCGTTTACTTTCAGCCATGGCACTGATCATAAAAATGACAAACGCAAAGGGTTGAACGATGATAAACGGGTAATTTGCCTGGGCATTGACGATATCCACAATGCTGAATGAATCCGCCAGCATGATGATCGGCACCAGGGAAAGACCCAGGGCAAGCTCGTAGCTGATCATTTGAGCCGCGCCCCGAATACCGCCCAGCAGGCTGTATTTCGAGTTGGAAGCCCAGCCGCCCATGGCAACGCCGTAAACCCCTAAGGATGAAAGTGCAAATATGTACAGCAGTCCCACATTGAGGTCGGTAATTACGAGCGGGACTTGGCGGCCCCAGAGCGTCAGATGACTGCCGAATGGGACAACAGCAAACATCATCAGGGCGGTGGTGGCAACCACGGCCGGCGCCAGCAGAAAAATAAAACGGTCGGCCGCAGCCGGCACGATGTCTTCCTTGATGAGCATCTTTATGGTATCCGCGATCGGCTGCAACAGACCGAACTTACCGGCCCGGTTTGGGCCGTAGCGGATCTGCAGGCGTGCCAAAAACTTGCGCTCCACCCAAACGAGATAGGCAGCCAGCAGCAGCAGCGCCAGAAGCACAACTCCCAGTTTTACGATCAGGATGATGAATCCAAAAATCCAGTCTGGCATAAACCTATCCGTTCGCTCGATTACCTATCCCGTAATTAATGACATGACATTTTATCGTTATCTGTAGGGGCGGGGTTTATCCCCGCCCAAAAAGCTCCATACCCGCTTCGATACAGGCGGGCTTAAAGCCCGCCCCTACATTTGCAACTTTTGGGACACCGATATTTACCGTACGGCAACCTTTGCCTTTAGCATATTCGCCTATTCTACCTTTCGGATCTGATCTCTTCGAATCCGCGTCTGGCCGGTCTCCATTTGTTGCCAATTCAGCTTGCCATCCCGTGGGATGATGAGCATTGCGGGAGCCATATTTTCGACCACCTGCAATCTGGCTTCGATAACTCCACCGTTTAGCTCAAGGGCCACCTGATCTCCATCATTGAGGTTCAGCTGCTGGGCGTCAGATGAATGCATGCAAATACACGGCGCGTTGGCCAATTCCTGCAAACACGCTGAATAAGCAGATAGCTCTTCAGTGCCAAATGTGCGTTCGGTGACCAGCACCTCCAGCCGGCCATCGTCGGTGGAACCGCCGTTTGGCTGCTGGCACTCAAAGTGTTTCTGAGAATTTGGCGCCTGGAAAAAGCGGGTGCCCAGCGGTGGAATTTGGGCAAGACCCGGCAGCTGGTTAAACCCGGATTCGCTTTTAATCAACCAGTGTTGTATGTCAGTCCGTAAATCATTGGCATTTATCTGCTGCCCGATGTCTATCAATTGGGCCAGGATCTGCCAGGCGGCCTGGGGTTCAACACCCGGGATTTGCGAGTCGTATATTCGGGGGGGATGGTCGCCGTTACCGGTTTCAGCTATTGGAATACCGCCCCGATAGGCAGGTTCCACCACTTGCACCCTGCCCTCCTGGTTGATGTAGATGCCGCCGCTCTCATAGAGGGTTGTTGTCGGCAAGAAAATATTTGCTTTTGGTACTACCTCAGAATTGACATAATCCGTGACGGCCAGCAATTCTAATTTTTGCAGGGCCTGTTCAATCCGCTGTCGATCCGGAAATTGCCAGAGCGGATTGCATTCAACCAAAATCAGCGCTTTGACGGAACCCTGCTCAATGGCTGTGATCAGTGTTTCAACCGAAACGTTTTCATCTGTCAGGAGTCCGGCCGCAAACGCATTGGTTCCGGGCATTACATAAAACAACCCGGCCGCTTTGCCGGCGGCCTGCAGCAGGGCAGCACAATCGGCCGCCAGCGCTGGCGTCTGGCGACTCACGATTTCAGTGCCGCAGACCATAACGGGTCGTTGGCAGGTTTTTAGTTTTTCGGCCAGTGTATCTATTTCTGTCTGCTGGAAGGTAAATGTCTGCTCTCCGGCTGCAAGCGATGAATAAAATTCACGGGCGGGCGCGTCCAACTTATCGACCACCGCAGCGTCAAGTGCGGTGTTGATCACAGCGCCGAAGCCAGTATGAATCGCATCCGGATCGGCCGGCAGATGCGTGAATTCACACGGCAAGCATACGGGTCGCGGATCGAAAACAGCAATCGTTGCCCCCTTGCGCTGGGCCTGTCGCAGGGCCAGCGCCAGCATTGGTGCTTCGTTTAGCGGATCGGCACCCAACACGGCCACAAAATCGGCTGATTCAATTTCACGCATTTCGACCGCCAGATCCGGATCAAGCACAGAAATAGCTGTTTTTACTTTCGCGGTGATGGCATCATCTATAAGATAGGCCGGCGGCTGCCAGCTTCGGGCCTGGCTGACGCGTTTGATCATGGCCAGCGTTTCAAGGCTGTTGCGGCTCGAACCGGCACAGGCAATTGCTGCGCTGCCATCCGTATCCACAATGGCCTGCAGCCGTTGTTTCAAAACTGCCAGCCCTTCATCAATGGATGCGGTTTGGCCGTCGAAAAGAGCCGTGCGGGGGCGCTGTTTCAGACTGTTATATGAAAATCCATAACGGCCTCTGTCACAGATAAAATGCCCGTTGATGGCTTCGTTCAGACGGGCCTCCTGTCTGACGACTTTGCGATACCGGCTGCTGGCGATGGTATGGCAGCCCAAAGAACAATTAATGCACAGCGACGGGCTGCGTTCATAATCCCAGCGCCGGCCGAAATAGCGTGAGGGCTTATCCGTATAAACGCCGGTCGGGCAGATATCGATGAGGTTACCTGAAAAAGGGCTTTCCAGAATCCCTTCCTCAAACCGTCCAAAATAGGTCTGGTTAGCGGATTGCATCGCACCCAGATCCCGATAACCGTTAAATTCCTGGTAAAAACGGGAACAGCGGTAACAATGGATGCAGCGGTTCATCTCGTGTTGAATTAACGGACCCAGATACTGGTCATGATAGGTGCGCTTTTTACCCGGATATCTGCGGATGCCGTGGCCGCCGGATACCGTCATGTCCTGCAGCAGACAATGCCCGCCCGCATCGCAAACCGGGCAATCATGGGGGTGGTGCAACATGAGCCATTCAATCACCGATTTGCGAAATGCCACCGCTTCTTCATCAGTGGTTGACACGACCATATCATCCTGGGCATCGACCATGCAGCTCATCTGCACCCCTTTAAAGGGACCCTGCAGAAATTTAACCGCGCAGACACGGCAGGCGCCGACGGATCCCAGGGCCGGGTGATAGCAAAAGCGCGGAATCATGATTCCGAGCTGTTCCGCCGCTTCGATCACCTTGGTTCCCGGTGCGACTTCTATGTCGCGGTCGTCGATAATAATTTTAGGCATATACAACGCTCGTACACAGTTAAAGTCTTCAACAAGATCCGCAATACGGTCAAACGATTCCTAATCCACTGGAATACTGGAAAGATGGAATGGTGGAATGATGGGTACCGAAGACTGAGATCGAAATCCGATTAAGGCAACATCCTTTTAGTACCCAATATTCCATTGTTCCAGCATTCCAACATTCCCTAAACTTCAATTCGCAAAAAATACGATTATCTGCTTACATCTGTATAACAACACAATTAGCGCCTACTTGAAAGGGCATGCCTTCTGATGAATATGCGCCTCGACCTCTTCACGGAAATGTCTCAGCAAACTTTGCAATGGAGCGACAGCTCCGGGCGCATAAGCACAATAGGCGCTCCACAGCTGCTTACCCATGTCTTCCAGGATCGGGATAAAATCTTGTTCGCCATCACCATTTTCAATTCGAGCGAGCAAATCGCGGATATAGGGCAGACCTTCCCGGCAGGGAGTGCACCAGCCGCAGGATTCGCGAGCGAAAAATTCGGTCAAATTCAAAGTAGCATCCACCAGGCATGTGTGCTGGTCAAACACCATAATCGCGCCGGTACCCAGGCGGTTACCCACTTTTTTGAGGGATTCAAAATCCATCTCAATGTTGTAATGTTCTTTAGGTAAAAAGCCGGTGGATGCGCCTCCCGGCAGGCAGGCCTTGAACTCAGCGCCGTTGAGCATACCGCCGGCATATTCATTGATGATTTCACTCAATCGGATTCCCATGGGCAGTTCATAAGCACCCGGCTGGTTGACCTTGCCGCTGATGCAAAATATTTTGGTCCCGGCACCGGTATCGGTGGTGGCAAGATCTTTAAACCAATCCGGTCCATGGCGAATAATATGCGGCATATATGCAAAGGTTTCGACATTGCTCAAGACCGTGGGCAAATCCCACAGTCCTTTTTCGGTTGGATACGGCGGCGGCTGCATGGGATTGGGCCGTTTGCCCATCAAAGCGTTGAGTTGAGCAGTGACCTCGCCGCAGATATAGCGCCCACCGCTGCGGTGAACAACTATTTCCAGAGCGTAATTGCTGCCGAGAATGTTTTTCCCTAAATAACCCGCTTTTTCAGCCAGCTTAAGTTCTCGTTCCAGAATTTTGGCCCCGCTTTCATATTCCGGCCGGATAAAGATAATGCCTTTTTCGGCCTTGATGCTGTATCCTGCAATGATGATGCCCTCAATCATCATGTGCGGATTGGTGTGGATCAATACGCGATCTTTGAATGTTCCGGGCTCCATTTCATCCGCATTGCAGACAATGTACCTTGGAAGGGGCGCATCTGTGGCCACTGTTTTCAGTTTAAAGCCTGTTGGGAAAGCGGCACCGCCACGCCCCAGCAGATTGGATTCATCAATCATTTGAATGATGTCAGATTCGCTATGCTGTTGAAGTGTCGCTTTCAACCCCTCATACCCGCCGTTTTGTTCGTATTCCGCCAGGGTATTAATATGATCCGGTTTGCGGTTTTCCAATAATATCTGCGGATACGTTTCCATAATGTTTTGTTTGATTATTTTGATTTTCTAACCACAAAGGCACGAAGCTCACAAAGAAGAATTAAATACGAATATAAAAAAAATATTTGCTTTGTTGTATCTTTCACTCTTTGTGCTCTTTGTGACTTTGTGGTGAAAAAAAGGTTGTGTACGGAATTAAGCTTCGGATCGCAGCTTTTCCAATATCTGATCAATTTTTCCCGGCGTAAGAGGGCCATAAACTTTACGGTTAATCAGCATGGCCGGCGCCCGATCACAATATCCAATACAACAGACCGGCAATAGGGTAAACAAACCGTCGGCAGATGTGCCGCCTACCTCGATATCCAGCTTCTGACACAGGTAATTCTTAATTGATTCAAATCCGTCCATCCAGCAAATCAGACTGTCGCAAACATGAATCACATACTTGCCCACCGGTTCTCGATAAATAAAGGTATAGAATGTGGACAGCTCTTCTACTTCCAGTGCCGACATACCCAGCATTGCCGCTGTCTGTTCAACGGCTTCATCGCTTAAATAGCCATAGTGATCCTGAAGCGCTAACATGGCGTCCACCACCAGCTCGCGCGGATGATCCACATGGGCAATCTGTTTTTCTAAAGCTTCTCTAAGTTCGTCTGGCAGCATGAGCTCTTTAAAAAGTTTCGTCAAAATACAAAGACTTGTTAAATTAGTTCTATTCGTTTCATTGGTTTCATTGGTTGGCTTAAACCGAACCAATTGAACAAATTCAACCAATCAAACCAATGTAACAGATGATACATTTGATAGCCGACTGACACCTGACAGCTGAACACACCATTATTTTAGCGATCAATATCCGGCAAAATATAATCAACCGATCCGATGATGGCGATCAAATCCGCTATACTCTCACCCACCACCAGAAGCGGCATCACCTGGACATTAGCAAATCCGGGGCCGCGAATGCGCACCCGATAGGCATAGCCCAGGCCGTCGCTGACCACATAGTAGCCCTGCTCGCCTCTGGGAATTTCACAGGCAGCGTGAGCTTCGCCTCGTGGTATTTTGGGGCCCCGGGTAACATTGATGTAATGATGAATCAGGCTTTCGATATCTTTAAGCATATCTTCGCGTCTGGGGATCACGTAACGGTAATCATCGGTAATATATCGGCCCGCGGGCATATTATTGGCCGCCTGTTCAATGATGCGAATACTTTGCCGCATTTCTTCTATCCGCACCAGATAACGGGCATAGCAGTCGCCTTCGGTGGCAGTGGGAACCTCAAACTCAAAGTTTTCGTAGCCCGAATAGGGCATCTTTTTACGCAAGTCCCAATCCAGACCGCAGCTGCGCAAATTGGGGCCCGTCACCCCCCAATCCATGGCTTCCTGCAGGGAAATTCGGCCAACTCCCTGGGTGCGGGCCTTAAAAATGGGATTCTTACGAATTAAATTTTCGTATTCTTGTAGGCGCTTGGGAAATATGCTGACAAACTGATCCACAGCTGCTTTCCACCCCTCGGGCAATTCGGCGGCCACGCCTCCGATTCGAAACCAGGAAGGGTGCAAACGTCCACCGGTAATCAGCTCCACAATGTCGAGAATCATCTCCCGCTCGCGAAAGGTATAGAAATTGGGCGTCATGGCACCGACATCATGGGCATATGTGGCCAGCCAGACCAGATGGTTGCTCAGACGGTAGAACTCGCTAAGCATGACCCGAATCACCTGCGCCCGTTCGGGTACCTGTATGTTGGCAAGGGTTTCCACCGCCAACAGATAGGGTAAATCATTGGCCGCGCCGGCCAAATAATCGACCCGCGCCAAATAGGGAATGAACTGGTGCCAGGTCTGGCGCTCACCAATTTTTTCAACCGACCGGTGGTGATAGCCGATCTCCAATTCGAGACCGGTAATCTGCTCACCGTTCAAGGAGGCAATATAGCGCAGCAATCCATGGGTGCTGACGTGATGGGGACCGATGTTTAATATCAACGGCTGCTCGCCATCAGATGTTTTGACATAAACACCGCCATCTAAGGGCTGTAGTTTCCCGGCATCTTCTCGCGTATAAGGCGCCATTTCAGTCGCCCGGCCCGGGTGGCTTTTACGCAACGGATGTCCCTGCCAATCGGGCGGCATAATGATGCGGTGCAGATTTGGATGGCCCTCAAAATGAATCCCCATCAGATCGAACACTTCGCGTTCATACCAGTTGGCTGAAGGCCACACGTCGGTAATGCTGCGGATAACCGGGTCCTGACCCTGCAACGGCACTTTGAGCCGCAGCCGACTGGCCGAGTCAAAAGACAACAGGTGATAGACCATGGTATAATCCGCATAATTTTCCGGTTGCCGGCGGGCGGATTCATCGATGGCGGTCAGATCATCCAGGCGCTGAAATCTGGGTGTGGCTTCATGCTTAAGATATTTGAGCACATCGACAAGCCGGTCTTCGGTAACCTGCAATGTGAGCATGTCGGAAGTGGGCTCTATGGGTTGCAGCGCGTCACCAAATCTGGTGCTCAATTCCCGGGACAGGTCCTGATCGGATGAACTCAGCGCGATCTGCCGCGGCGGCGGGGTCCACATCAAATCCGTGCGGCTGCCCCGGAAATCAGGCGGAACCACAGAGGTGCCGCGGATAGCCGTGCCTTGCATACCCGGTCCCCGGGGATCGCGGGATTTGGTCCGGCCGTCCACCCTCAGTGGCGTAACGCTTCCCTGGGTGCCGCCTTTTAAATTAAAAATGGGACGGGTGGGACTTTCGGTTTCGATTTTTTTTTGTAATTCCACAATGCCCTGCAGAACGGCCTCCGGCCGCGGCGGGCAACCAGGAATGTAGACATCCACCGGAAGGATCTGATCAATTCCCTGCACAACACTGTATGCATCGTACATGCCGCCGCAGTTGGCACAGGAGCCCATCGAAATTACCCATTTGGGTTCGGCCATCTGCTCATAAAGACGCAAAATAACCGGTGCAATCTTTTTGAAAATCGTGCCGGAGATGATCATCAGGTCGGCCTGTCGGGGAGAGGGGCGCAACACTTCAGCGCCGAAACGGGCCAGGTCATAACGAGCTGTCAGCGCGGTGGCTTTTTCAACAAAACAGCATGAGAGCCCAAAAAACATCGGCCACAGGCTGTATTTGCGCGCCCAGTTAATTAAGGCATCGGTTCCGCTTAGCAAGCGGTCGCTTAATCCTTTTGGGTTAGCGGACCCCAATCGAGTCCCCCCTTTCGCCAAATGTAAAACAGACCCAGTAACAACAGGACAATAAAAAATGAAATTTGCAGCCAGCCGGCCCAGCCGAGTTTGCCATGCGCGATGGCCCAGGCAAAAATAAAAGCGCCTTCCACGTCAAATATCAGAAAAAAGATGGCAACCAGATAAAAAGGGACCGGATAGTGCAGGCGGGCCTCTCCGGTAGGGATGATACCGCTTTCATAGGGTCTTAATTTTTCGACTGTTTTTTTCTTTTCTCCGAGCCAGACGGCAATGATGAGCTGGGATGCAACGAAAATGAGGATCAAAATTACGTAGATCGTCAGGCTAAAAACGCCGGGTTCCCAGGGTGAAAGCGTGCCGGAGGCAATCATCGGTTCCATAGGTTCACTGCTGTCGCTTTGATCCGTGGATTAGGGACGAGCTCAGGTATTCCAGATAATGCATTCATCGAAACGGATGTTTTTTTGCCGGTACAACTGCAATATATTGAAAATATGAGTTAAAATTCTTAGTGAATCGCAGGTAGCGGCTGACGAAATTTTTTATATAGATTAGAGTCCGTCAAATTGCAAGGTAAATTACCGTTCAGATCGGTACGGTTCACGAATTTCCAATGCAAGAGCCAAATGTCGCTTCATGGGTTATAAACCCATGATCCATTCGGCGGCCGCATATAAATCTGCGGCCAGATAGTCGGCAGCCAGATTCGCAGCCGTCAGACGTGATGCGGCTTCTTGATAGTTTCCGGTCTTCACCAGGATTGAATGGCCGCAACCCGCGTTGCGGGCGCACGCGATGTCCTTTGCGCTGTCACCGACCATTATGCTGGTTGTCAGCTCAATCTGATATTTTTTTTGAGCCTTGATGATTAGGCCGGTCAGGGGTTTTCGGCAATCGCAGCCGTCTTCAGGCATATGCGGGCAAAAGAATATATCGCTTATTTTGCCCCCCCCGGATCTGACAGCCGCCTTTAGCTTCGAATGAATATTTTCAAGCTCAGCCGGGGAAATAAGCTTGCGTGGAATAGCCGATTGGTTCGTGATCACAATGATTGTAAAACCGGCTGCGGTCAGATTGCGCAGCGCTTCGATACTGCGCGGCAAAAAATTGAATTCCGACCATTTTTTAATATAATCGGCAGAGTCCTGATTGATCGTTCCATCCCGATCGACAAAAACGACTTTTTTTAGCAAAATAATGAACTCCTAAACAAAGGATCTTAGCCATCTTGAAAGGTTCACCCCAGAGCCTTATTCAAATTATTGACCTCGCTTAATTTAGAACTGAAACAAAAATTCTTTTGTGAGCTTCGAGTGCTCATGACCGCCACCATGCCCGCTGGTGCCGCGCATGGCAGGCGAGTCTGTACTAAAAATAATGGGTAAAATGTGGAAATAACTATTGGTGAACAGGTTATTCGGCAACCAGAATGGGATCGCTGAATCCATCCTGTATGAGTATTTTTTCCTGTTCGACGGCCTCTTCTAAAGTGGTGAAACGGCCGACCCGGACCCGGTAAAAGATTTGATCGCCACGATCATAAACCGCTATATGCGCATTTTTATAGCGCTGTGCCAGCTGACGCCGTTGCTTTTCAGCATTTTCACGACTCAAAAAGGCGCCGACCTGAAAGGTAAAATTGCCGGTGGTATAATCACCTGTCGTGTAAGTCGATGCCGTCTTGCCGGCAGTGGTTGTCCGTTTGCCCAGGGCTACCACTTCAACCCGGGCCGTTCCCGGACCCACAATTCCGATTTCCTTGGCAGCCGAATAGGATAAATCAATTATTCTGCCACGCACAAATGGGCCTCGATCGTTGATTCGCACCACAGTGCTGCGGTTATTTACCAGATTATGGACTTGCACGTAAGTGCCCAGCGGCAGTGTTTTGTGCGCCGCGGTCATGGCATACATGTTATAAATCTCACCGTTGGATGTTTTTTTACCGTGAAAATCGCGCCCGTACCAGGAGGCCAGGCCGCGCTGGCGAAAGCCATCGGAATGGGGTAGTGGCTGATACCACTTGCCGAGTACTTTATAGGGTTTCGGATGGCCGGGCTTGCTGGACGGCGGTGGTTGAGAAGTAGAGGTGCTGCTCACACAGCCGAATGCCCAAAATACAAAGCAGGTGCACACCAGAAGTAAACACATTTTTTTCAAGCGGATGCATAGACGGTGGATTCCGCACATAAGCATTGATTCTTTCGCCACTAAAATCCGTCGATCCCACCGGAAGCATGACACATTCAGATGCAAAAGCAGCTATTTATTCTATCAGTCCCATATTAACGTTTACGCTTTGGGGACCGCCTTTTTCGGGCTGGCCGCTTTCTACCATTCAGTGCCAGTTCCAGGACGTCTTTCATTTTATCAACAAAATGAAAGCGGATTTCCTTCTTAACCTTTGCCGGGACATCCTCAAGATCTTTTTGATTCCACTCCGGCAGGATAATCTCCTTGATGCCGGCCCGGTGAGCGGCCAGAACTTTTTCTTTGATACCACCTATCGGCAGCACCTGACCCCTGAGTGTAATTTCACCGGTCATGGCCAGATCCTTGTTGATGGTCTTCCCGGTCAGCAGGGAGGTCAAGGCGGTCAGCATGGTGACGCCGGCCGAGGGGCCGTCTTTGGGTATCGCACCGGCCGGCACATGGATATGTAAATCATGCGTGTCAAAAAAATCTTCATCGATATCTAAACTTTTGGCATTTGAACGGATAAAACTCAAAGCCGCCGTTGCCGATTCTTTCATCACATCACCCAGCTGTCCGGTAAGCGTTAATCCTTTTTTGCCTTTCATGGCGGTGGCTTCAATGAAAAGAAGCTCACCGCCGGTGGGTGTCCACGCCAGACCGGTGACCACACCCGGTGTCGATACTCTGGACTTGGTTTCAGAGGTAAACCGGATCGGCCCGAGGTAACCGTGAATATCGTCGAGGTTGATGGTCACCGTTTTGGCCTTGCCGGTGGCAATTTTACTGGCCACGCCGCGGCAAACATTGGCGATTTCGCGTTCCAGATTACGAAGTCCGGCTTCACGGGTATAGCCGCTAATGATTTGTTTTAGAGCGCCCTGACTAAATTTAATCTGCTTGGCATTTAAGCCATGCTCATCCCGCTGGCGCGGAATGAGGTAGCGTTTGGCGATTTTGAGCTTTTCATCCAGGGTGTAGCCGTGCAGCATCAAAACTTCCATCCGATCCCGCAAAGCCGGTGGTATGGTATCTAAGATATTGGCGGTTGTGATGAACATCACCTTGGAAAGATCGAAGGGCACATCCAGATAGTGATCGGAAAACGAAAAATTTTGTTCGGGGTCAAGCACTTCCAGAAGGGCTGAAGAAGGGTCTCCGCGAAAATCGCTGCCGACCTTATCGATTTCATCGAGCATGAATACCGGGTTATTGGATTCCGCCCGTCGCAATCCCTGTATAATCCTGCCTGGAAGCGCGCCGACATAGGTCCGCCGGTGTCCGCGGATTTCGGCTTCGTCCCTGACGCCGCCCAGAGAAATACGATGGAATTTGCGGCCCAGCGCTCTTGCAATCGATTGTCCCAGCGAGGTTTTACCGGTGCCCGGGGGGCCCGCGAAACATAAAATCGGCCCTTTTGATTCGGGCTTTAATTTACGGACCGCCAGATATTCGATAATGCGCTTTTTGGGTTTTTCCAGTCCATAATGATCTTCATCCAGGATCTTTTGGGCCTTTTTGATATCAACGTTATCCGAGGTGCTGTCGTGCCACGGCAAAGCCGTTATCCAGTCCAGATAGGTTGATGCAACGGTGTATTCGGCAGAAGACGGATGCATTCTGGCCAGACGGTCCAGTTCGCGTTCGGCTTCTTTGTGGGCTTCGGGTGGGAGATTTTTTTCTCCGATTTTAGCCCGGTACTCTTCGATTTCGACCTGCGTCTCATCCTGTTCGCCCAGCTCCTCTTTAATGGCTTTGAGCTGTTGCCGGAGGTAGTATTCTTTCTGGCTCTTATCCATGTCTCCTTTGACCTGGCTCTGAATTTTATTGCCCAGTTCAAGGACGCTCAGCTGATGATTGACCAGTCGGGTTACTTCTTTGAGACGTTCCTTTACATTTTGAGTCTCAAGAACTTTTTGCTTTTCTAATGGAGTGGCATTAATGGTGGAGGCAACCATATCCGCCAGCGTACCGGGTTCAGGAATCGATTTGGCCATCTGGCCGATCTCCGGAGGCAGCCCCGGGGAAAGTTCCACAATACGATTGAACTGGCCCATTAGGTTGGACATGAGCGCTTCAGTTTCCTTGCCTTTGGTCTCATCTTCTTCCAGCACCTGGATTCGTGCGCGCAGATAAGGCCTGCTGCTTTCCCAGGATTTTATTTTAAACCGATGGAGGCCCTGTACCAGAAGCTGGGTTCGATTATCCTGGGTCTTGGCCATTTTCAAAATAAGGGCGCTGGTCCCGATCGACGCCAGATCGCTGCGGTCTGGCTTGTTTTCCTCTATGGGCTTCTTTGATACCACCAGCCCGATGATGCGATTTTGCGCCATGGCCTCATCAATCAGGCGTACCGATTCACCCTGCATGACCACCAGTGGCAATACCATTTTGGGAAACAGGGCTGCGTCAAATAACGGCAGGATTGGAAGCAATTCGGGAATTTTTTCGGAATTAATATCCAGCGTTGGTTTTTGATCAGGTTGATCCGTCATGTTCTCCTCCAGGAAGGGTCGTCTGATTCTTGCTTAATTTAACTACAAATCGGCATTTGATAACTGGCGAAAATCTGCCGGTTAAATATTATCCGTCTGATATGGGTATTTTATGGGTTTTTTCGATGGGCACTTTTGCCAGTCGAATCTCGAGTATGCCATTGGTATAACCGGCAGACACGACTTCCGTGTCGATGGGCGCAGGCAGATAGAGTATTCTTTCGAATCGGCCGTATTGAATTTCTGCCAGCCGGTAGGTGGTTTCATCGGTGCAATGCCTGGCAATCCGGTTTCCCTTTATCCGGACGGCCTTACTGCTAATTTCGACTTCCAGATCATCTTTCTCGACCCCGGCAACCTCTGCCACGATAACAATTTCTTCCGGCGTTTCATTCATGTCCATCGGCGGTTTCCAGGAACGCTCGGCAAGTGTGAACGCCGGACTCATCGATCGAAACATGTCTTCAATTGTTTTTTCAAGGTCAGAACCCAAAGGCCCAAAATCTTCGGCAATTCTAATTTTGATATATTCCATCGCCGGCTCCTAAATGCTAAACAGATCGTTTGGTTTAGTTTATAGAAATCACGACAAAGTAACACTGATTACATGCTTTGTAAAGCTTGACAAGAAACCATGTATGATTACGTTTCGGGCGAAGTAATTGATTAGTAATAGGAGGTTAAATCATGCCAATCGTAAGATGGGATCCGTTCCGGGACGTGGCCGCCCTGCAAGATCGTATTAATCGAATTTTTAGCGAATCCTTTGACAGCTCGCGTGAGCTGGATGATGATGGCAGTCTTTACGACTGGCGGCCACCGGTCGATATTTATCAAGCGGCCGAAGGTTATATTATGAAAGTGGAATTGGCCGGCGTTGAAAAAGAGGATGTCTCGGTTGAAGTCAAGGATAATATATTAACCCTCCAAGGCGAACGGCTTCTTGACCCGCAAGTCAAAGACGAACAATACTATCGCAAAGAACGCACTTTCGGCAAATTCCAGCGCTCTTTTACGCTGCAAGAGTCCATCAAGCCAGAGCAGGTTAAGGCATCATTTAAAAACGGCGTATTAAAGATCGTGGTCCCCAAGCCCACGAAAGAAAAAGCCAAACAGGTCACCGTCAAAATCGATTAACACATGTTCGGGGTCCGGCCTCAGCCAGCCCCGCAGCTGTTCTTTGCGCTCCCACCCCGTTGCTGCAAGCAAAGCATCTTTACCTGTTATTTCAGCCTATCATCGGGCGGGTGCGACCGTCCGGATAATAAAAGTTGACCACGGACAAGGGCATTGCCCTTTTGGCCTAAATACCGTATGAACCGGCTATGGTCACCGAAAACAAGCCAACAGATAGACTTGTTATCGGTTCCCAGTACTTTTTGTATTTTGGCGTACTGGGGATGTATCTGCCCTTTTTTAACCTGTACTGCTACCAGCTGGGCTTCAGCGGCCTGAACATCGGAATATTATCTGCTGCCCGTTCGGTCGCAATGGTGGTTTTCCCCCTCATATGGGGTGTTCTGGCTGATCGCATGGGTGCCCGTCGCTCCATCTATATTCTATGCAGCTTCTGCAGTGCTCTGATCTGGATGCAATATCTTTTTACGGTTGAATTTGGTCCCATGCTGGCCATTACCCTTCTTTATGGGATGTTTTATGCCCCCATCATCTCCTTTCTGGAGGCATTTACCATGGACATCCTGGGAAAAGAAAAAAAAAGCTATGGCCATCTACGCGTCTGGGGTTCAATCAGCTTTATCGCTGTTGTGCTCGTTCTGGGTAAGGTCATCGACCTGTATTCGGTAGAGATTATCGTTGTTCTTATTCTGGCCGGATCATTGATGTTCGCTCTGATTTCGACTCAAATCCCTGCCATGCGACCGCTAAAAAGGAAGCGCCTGTCCGGGGGAGCCAAAAATTTGCTGAACGGCCGTGTCCTGGTGTTTTTGTTTTGTGCGTTTTTAATGCTGGTCAGCCATGGCGCCTATTACGGATTTTTTTCGATTCACCTTGAGAATCAGGGGTACGGCAGCACTTTTATCGGATTAACATGGGCATTGGCCTCGGCAGCAGAGATACTGGTGATGATCCGATCCAATCAAATCTTTCGGCGCTTTTCGCTCGAGTCTGTCCTGATTTTTTCTTTTTTGGTCGCTGCCCTGAGGTGGATTGTTCTTTTTGCAGCCCAATCGGCGGCAGTCATCTTAGTTTCCCAGGTTTTGCATGCCATAACCTATGGCACCTTTCACATTGCCAGCATCCTTTATATTGATCGCCTCACGCCCGACAAAGCCAAGACCCTGGGGCAGGCGGTCAACAATGCTGTCAGCTATGGTCTGGGTTTGATGGTCGGCTTCTTTTTCAATGGCTACCTGTATGAACTCAGCGGGTCCCATACCCTGTTCATGATCAGTAGCCTGATTGCATTAGCCGGCGGCGTATTTTTCGGGGCATTCTATCTTGTGGATCGGAGGCGTGTCGTTAAATAATGGTTTCAGTGTTCAGGTGTCAGTCCTCTGGTTGCTGGCCGCTGGCTACTAGCTGCTGGCTACTGGCTATTTGAAACCATAACTCGCAACCCGGAACCCGCGACGCGCAACACGTAACTTTGAACCAGGGAACTGACACCTTTTCTCAGTCTCCCCTATGCGGGAAAAATATATACCGCAACCAATGCCGCCATGTATTGTCGCGCAACAAATCCCTGTCTAATTGATCGATTTCGGCATACAGGTCGGTGGTTTTTGAAAACCATTGCTCGCGGGTCGTAAAAGATTTTTTTGGATCAAGGCGTTTGACAACTGTGGCGGGATTTCCGGCGGCGATGCAATCGGACGGAATTGGATTCACGACCACAGACCCGGCGCCGATGATCGTATTTTCACCGATGGAGACGCCTTTGCAGACAATGACACTGTCTCCAATCCAGACGTTATCCGCTATGCGTATGGGGGCTGTTTTACCGAAAGCAATCCGGTTATAAATATCATGCCAGTCTGAATCGGTCAGGTAAACACCGCTGGCCAGCATGCAGTTGTCACCGATATGTATTTTTGAAGCCGAACTGACTCTAACGCCCGGACAAATAATGCCGTAATCGCCAATTTGAATTTGCCCGCTCACCTGTTGGTCCGACCAAACAGACAGGCGCACCCGGTGGTCAGACGTCGCAAAAATCGTAACATGATCACCGATCGAAACCGGTGATCCGAATACTTCCACAAACCAGGGTTTGATAACGGTGGCGGATTTGCCAAGGGCGGCAAAATGCGGTTGTAAGAAATGCGCGGCGTAAAATTTTTGGAACTTCAAGACCGCTTTTTTGACTATGTATGGGCGGTGATCTCTTCGCAAGGATCTTGCCTTTTTATAAGATCTACCACAGAGCACACAGAGCTCGCAGAGGATTTGTTTTAGGTTGTTAGGTATGGGGGCCCAAATAATAAAACATAAAACTCTGTGGCCTCTGTGCACCCACGCCCGCCATGCGAGCAAGGCGAGGCGGGCGGGTCTGTGGTGAAATAAATGAAATGGATCATGTCAAAAAAGAAGAAGTATAAACTTTATAGGATCCGACAAACGGCGACAGCTCGGAGGCCGCCCAGAATTGATGACTGAACAGCACGCTTGCAGGCGTTAGATTATAGATCGCATCTGCGGCTATTAATGTCACCGCATTGGTCCAGGTGATTTTATCCTCCGGCCAGGTGACCAGATCTGGGCAGGTAAAACCGCACCAGTAAGATCCGTCCTCGTAACGCCGATCGCTGATCCAGTTAAAGACAATTCTGGCCAGTTCCAGGTTGCCCATGCCGGCTAAAGCCAGCGTCAGCTCAGCGGTTTCGGCAATGGTTACCCAGGGCTTATCTGATACGCAACGAACGCCACGGTCTTCTACAATAAATTTTTTCCAGTACCTGTCGATCCGCTCTTGCGCGTCCGTGCCGGTGATGATACCCGCCAGAATCGGATAAAACCAATCCATCGAAAAACGCGATTTGGTCATATTGAACAGATAAGGTTTGTTTTTAACGGCGTCTGCCAGCTTGATACAGGCGCGTTCCCATGATGGCATTGAAAGGCCCAGTATTTTTGCAAGCGCCAGGGCGCATTTGATGCTCATGTAAATGGAGCTGGACCCCGTTAAAAGGGCCATAGGATCGATGTTGCCTTTGGGGCTTATGGCCCAGTAAATCTCTCCATTGGGGGTTTGCAGGCTCACGGCAAATTGGATGGCCCTAAAAATCGTGGGCCACAGTTGCTCGAGCAGGGCATGGTCTTTGGTTATCAGAAAATGGTGAAACAGGCCCACCGCTATATAGGAAGACAAATTGGCGTCTCTGGTTTTATCTTCAGGGACCCCGTTACGATAGGCCGTGTACCAGCTGCCGTCTTCCAGTTGCCGCTCGGCCAGCCACCGAAACGCTCGCCGCGCCTCCTCATGATACCCACCCACGCTCAGCCCCATGGCGGATTCGATGTGATCCCAGGGGTCTGATTTTTGACCCACTGCCCACGGTATCTCACCATCGGATCGCTGGGTCCGGGCAATAAATGACGCCACCTCACCGATATCGAACCTATTTGGCTGCAGTCGCTCGCTGCTGGATAATTTAACGTCCACTAAAGGCCATATCCCCTTTTATAGTCGTTGTCAAAAAAACGTTCCGATTGCGTAACGTTTTTTTGCCACAACACTTATGCCGCCATCCTTTTCTGCAAGCATTAGAATGACAAGCGGTGATTTTCCGGTAAAAGTGCATTCATACAAAGGAATCCGACGTTATGCAAGCAGAATATCAACTGCTTTTGCACGCAAAAAACGTCTGACGACCTGAATGTGGCACCATCGATGTCGGGCCTCAATGTAAACCATTTGCTCCTTTTTGACGTCTTTGCAAACAGCGCGCATAACAGTAGTGGACAATTGTATCTGGAGCCATTATGATGAAGACGCATATCTGAAGCATTTTTCTTCTAGGCGGCTAACCTGGCAGATACTGAAAAATGAATCCATCAAGACATAGTGCGTCCGGCTCTCAAAGCGCTGACCTGCAGCTGACAGAACTGGTAGAAAATGCCAGAGACGGCAACCGCCTGGCATTTGATCAACTGATTGATCGCTATCAGGGAGACATATATCGCATGATATACTACCGCATACACAGTCAAATGGATGCTGAAGATCTGACCCAGGACGTATTTGTTCGTGCTTTCCGCAGCATTTCCCGGCTGCGGGAGCCAAAGCGATTTCGCAGCTGGCTGTATACGATTGCCGTAAACAGAGTAAATGACTACCTTCGCAAAAAACGAGTCCGATCCATTTTTAAATCATCCGATGAAGGCCCCGAGATTCAGCCGGAAGCAGATGATCAACGCGATAATCCCGAAGCACTGGAGCAGGTTTTAAAGGAAGATTTCTGGCGGCAGGTGAGTCGCATCGCCAAAAAACTATCGAAAATGGAACGCGAAGTATTTATGCTGCGATTTATGGACGATTTAAATATCGCTGATATTGCCCAAATATTGAAGAAGAGCGAAAGCACCGTAAAAACCCACCTGTATCGGGCTTTGGCAAAATTTAAAAAGGAAAAAGGATTACGACAATTTCTTCAGGAGGACTTAGCGTGAGCAATCACAACGCCATGACTTCGCATCTGGGCGAAAACGACATTTTACAGGCAGTCATTGATGAAACCGATCTGTCTCAGCGCTTGAAGCAGCATTTGAGCGAATGTTCGCATTGCCGTCTACAAAAGGAGCGTTTCGCGCAGGAGCTAACGCGTTTGGGGCAACTGGCCAGGCGCTATGCACCCGGTCCGCAACGGCGGGTGACCCTCGTTGAAAAGAGGGTTCGATCGCCTATTTTTAACTGGAAATACGCCGTTAGCGCTGCAGCCGTTGCCGCCGCCATTATCGTCGTATGGGCAACTGTCTTAATTCAAAGTCAGCAGCCCGGTCGTGTTGGTAATTTGACCCAAAATATGGTAGAAGCAGAAAGACTGATGACGGAGATAGATGGGCTGGTTGAAAATGCGTTGCCGCCGGTCTACCTGGAAATTGTGGGTGAAACCGAATTGAACCCGGATGAAGAATTTTTAGAATTCCTCATTCCGGCCGCTGATGAATCCCCCCGAATCTCTGCAATAACAAGGAAAGGACCCGCAAGATGTTAAAAAAGGTCTTGATTGCTGCTCTGCTGATCCTACTCATGGGCCTGCCCGGGGCTGTCAGCGCGCAGGAAGTGCCTTCCGGTAAGTGGTGGTACAATAAGAAAGTCGTTCAGAACCTCAATCTGACCCAAAAAGAGGTCGGGCAGCTGGATCGGCTCTATGAAGACAGCCATCGCAGACTCATTGATTTAAAAAGTGCGGTAAAACGGGAACAGTTCGAGCTCGATACACTCCTGGGCAAAGAGCCTGTTGATGACACCAAGGTCCGCAAACAATTCAAGCGACTTGAAAAAGCCCGCACCGATCTGGCCGACGAGCGCCTGGGATTTGTTATCCGCGTCAGAGAAATCATTGGCGCCGATCGGTTTCAGCAACTGAAGACGTCTTACAAGGATTGGCGATAGGACAACCTTGCCGGCAAGCAATTTGAATCCCTGATTTGCAGCAGATCAGCGCTTCATAACCGCCTATTTTTCCCGCTTGACTTTAGTCCACGCATTGTTTAGGTTACTTTTCATACAGACACTACCATCAGACCTTTATAGTGGTTGTCAAAAAAACGTTCCGATTGCGGAACGCTTTTTTACTACAACACTTATACCGCCATCCTTTTTTGCGTTGTTCCGAACATTAAATTGACAAGCGGTATAATTGTAATCGGTTTTAGCAACCGAGGACCCGATTTGTTTGATGCGGGTCCGCCCATTGCACAGCGTGCTTTCCTTCTTTAACCGCCAGCCTTTCATTCAGGTTTGCCGGATCCCATTAACCCAGTACCAGGTAAAAAAGGAGGCGCTTATGATAAAGGTTTATATCAAATTCCGAGTTTAAAGCCTCCAACGGCGTTGACCGTTCGTCCGGAGGCTTTATTATGCCCACAAAACGGAAAGGGCTAAAATATCGGCGCGCCAAACGGCTGTCGGGGTGAAACCGGCCGATTGGCGCTAAAATGGATCCATCGACATTGCGCTCAAAGTTGCAGAAAGGAGGAAAAAATGCCTGACAGCGTGTACAAAGTCATCAGACTGGTAGGAACGAGTCCGTCTTCCTGGGAAGAGGCCGCCAAAAACGCAGTTGAAACTGCCGGCAAATCCCTAAGAGATCTGAGGGTCGCGGAAATTGACAAATTGGATATGAAAGTTGAAAACGGTAATGTTACCGCTTTCCGCGCCCTTGTAAACCTGTCTTTTAAATACGGCGGTGAAGGGTAAGCGGACTGTTGTAGGTTTGTAAATCATTACACTTAACATTAATTATTGCTAAAGAATAAACCTCCGAAATGAACGATAACCGCTTCTTTTGGAGGTTTATTGCTTTCAACATCCTTCGTCTAATCCAATAGACACGGTTAGCGATCAGCAGCTTGGCGCTTATCAAGTGCCATGGGGTATTGGAATAATGGAATGTTGGAAAGTTGGGTTTTTGCAGAATAAGATTTACTATTAACCGGTTGGCTTTTAGCGTTATTTAAAACCAGTACATCATCCGTTTTTCAGGCCCAATATTCCATTCTTCCAATATTCCAACATTCCTGCATCCCAAGGAACTTTTTGCCTTTGAAAGCGGCATGAGTTCAATAGCGGATGATGATTTCGAGGGGTTCAATTATGGTTAGCGTCCGCGATCACTATGAAAATCATCTCGCACGGCACTATGCCTGGATTTGCGGCGGTGTTGAACACAATTTAGAGCAAAATCGCAACTTTTTTGAGGCGCACGACATTCAGCCGTTAGACACCGGCCGCGCATTCGATTTGGGGGCCGGTTGCGGGTTTCAATCGATTCCCCTGGCTGAAATTGGGTTTAGCGTCGTTGCGGTGGACCTGAGCGCACGGCTTTTGGGAGAACTGAAAAACAACGCGCCCCATCTGCCGATCGCCACGATATGTGATGACGTATCCAATTTCAGCCATTATGTACGCGGCACCATCGACCTGGTGGTCTGCATGGGGGATACACTGACACACCTGGCAGACCTTGAGAAAGCTGCGGCATTGATGCAGCAGGCATATAGCGCTCTGGTGACCGGTGGTGGTATGATTCTTTCATTCCGGAATCTGACCCGGGCGCTGGTGGGTCTGGACCGTTTTATTCCGGTTCGCTCCAGCGATACCACCATTTTTACCTGCTTTCTGGAGTATGAAAAAAATACCGTTCAGGTGCATGACATCGTATATGAAAAAAAGAAACAGCAATGGGTCCTGCACAAAAGTGCTTATCAGAAATTGATTATTTCTGCGGAATGGATCCGAAACATTCTGCATCAAGCCGGGTTTACGATAAAATTTTATAATGAAACAAATGGGTTAATTTTTATCATCGCCCGAAAATAAGTACCGCGCTATTTTGTGAATTCGAGGTATATTTACAAGCAGACGTTGTGACATTTATCTGCCCGGATATTGAACCCATCTGAGCGTTTGACGTTTTTCATTGATTTTTGCCCGCTAATCGCATAGACAAAAAGCTTGAAAGAAGGGATTCCAGATAACAGCGGTGAACCTTTCGCCCGTGAAAAATTCCTTTGATAATTGCGGCTCAGCGAGCCCAAACTGCCCCCCTCCACATTAGATATTAGTCTGATTGGGTCATGGAACTCCTGCAATATATCTGGCTGGGCATTTATCTGTTTGCTCTGGCGGCACTTTTGACTTACGGCATGAATTGCTGGTTTCTCATGCTAATTTATCGTCTGAATAGCCCGAAGGCCGCCCGCCAACACCAGCGCATTAAAGAAACATTTTATCGCACTGTTCCACCCAAAGACTGGCCCCACGTGACCGTCCAGCTTCCCATTTACAACGAGCGCTATGTGGTTGAGCGACTGATAGAATCGGTTTGCAGTATCGATTGGCCAGGGCATTTGCTGGAGGTGCAGGTACTCGATGACTCAACCGATGATACCGTAAAAATCGCCCGTGCCATGGTCGCAAAGATGAAGACCGCCGGCGTTGATATTGGGTATATTCATCGCAGCGATCGCAGCGGCTTTAAAGCCGGTGCCCTCAGAGAGGGCCTTAAGACCGCCAAGGGATCGCTGGTGGCGGTTTTTGACGCTGATTTTATTCCCGCACCGGATTTTCTGAAAGAATCGGTGCCCTATTTTCAGGATCCCCGGATCGGCATGCTGCAAACCCGCTGGGGGCATATCAACAGCGACTATTCCTTGCTGACCCGTGCGCAATCCATTGGGATTGACGGTCATTTCGGCGTTGAACAGGCCTCCCGGGCCTGGGGCGGGCTATTTATGAACTTTAACGGCACCGGCGGCATCTGGCGCAAAAAAACCATTGAAGAGGCCGGCGGCTGGCAGGCCGACACCCTTACCGAAGACCTGGACTTAAGCTACCGGGCCCAGCTTAAGGGATGGAAGCTGATGTTCGCATCGCAGGTGGTATGTCCGGCCGAGATTCCGGTTACCATCAACGCTTTTAAATCCCAGCAGCATCGCTGGGCCAAGGGTTCGATTCAAACCGCCAGAAAGAATCTGGGCAAGCTGTTTAAATCGGATGCGTCGAGGCTTGTAAAGATTCAGGCATTTTTACATTTAACCCACTACATGGTGCATCCCATGATGCTGTTGGTGGTCTTGACATCGATCCCCATGCTGTACTCCCAGTGGTTTTTTAACACTCTGGCGTATCCGGTTATGATTTTTACGGTGTTGTGCCTGGCAACCTTGGGCCCATCGTCTTTGTACCTATTTTCCCAGCGCATCCTCTACCGTGACTGGAAATCGCGCATCAAATATTTACCACTTTTGATGTGCCTGGGTACCGGAATCGCCGTCAACAACACCAAAGCCGTGCTGGAAGCCCTGTTTGATATTAAAAGTGGATTTATCCGCACCCCCAAGTACGGGATCCGCCAAAAAGGCGAAAACTGGCAAAACAAACGCTATGCCATTCCGCTGAATGCCGTATCCATTCTTGAACTTTTTCTCGGGCTATATTCCCTGACCGGGCTTCTCATGTTTCTGTTTTTCAGCAAGTATCTGGTCAGCCCCTTCCTTTTGATTTATACTTCCGGCTTTTTCTATGTGTTCTTTCTTTCGGTGAAACATGGATTCGGAAAAACCGCATCAAGCTAAATCATCCACACCCTCTTTTCTCGCGGTACAGATGGCCATTGTCGGCCTGGGCCTCATTTCGGGGGTGCTCTATTTTTATAATTTTAGACTTCAGGCCTTTGTTAAAGAAATCCCTCTGGTGGCAAGATCCAGTGTACATTTTTATGTTTTTTTATTTCTGGTATTAAGCCTGCTGTACCTGATCGGCATTTATCTCGTCTTTAAATACCGCACCGTCTGGATGCGCTCCCAGAGCCTGGTTCCGATAATTATCTTGTTTGCCGTGCTGTTCAGGGCTGTTCTGGTCCCGGCCGATCCGGCAGTGCTGTCAGGTGATATGTACCGCTATATCTGGGATGGACGCATTCAACAAAACGGAACGAATCCGTACCGATATCCGCCTGATGCCGACGAGCTCAAATCACAGCGCGACGATCACATTTACCCGCATATCAATCGCAAATCCCACCCGACCTTGTACCCGGCCGGTGCGCAGCTGTTTTTCCGCTTATTTCATATGATCGTTGGGGACAATGTCTCCGGATTCAAGGGCCTGATGACCCTATTCGATATGCTGAGCCTTTTGGGTCTGCTGGCGCTGTTGAAGGTTTACCGGTTTGACAGCTGGCGGCTGTTGATTTATGCCTGGAATCCCTTGGTCATATTTGAAATCGCTTATAGCGGCCACCTGGAAGGACTAACTGTTTTCTGGATGGTACTGGCATGTTATCTCAGTGCCACCCACAGACATATGACGGGTGCCGCCGCCCTGGCGGTCTCAAGCGCCATCAAGCTGTATCCGGCCCTGCTTTTGCCGGCCTTGTTAAACCGCGGACAGCGTATCAAAGGATGTTTGGCCTTTGTGATCACAATCGTGTTGCTGTATGTGCCTTTTTGGGGTGCCGGACGTAAGGTTTTGGGGTTTCTACCGATATATTTACAAAACCCCTATCAAAGTTTTAACCTGGGGCTGAAAACCGTTCTGATGAAGCTGCTGCCGCAAATAAATTATTCATTGTGGAGCATCGTATTTTTACTGGGCCTGGCGGCTGCCGGTTTGTATGTTTTCTTGAAAGACAAAAGCCCGAACCTGAGCATTCGATATGCGTTCATCCTGATGGGGCTATTGGTGGTCCTGATGCCGGCATCCTTGCATCCCTGGTATGTCATTATTGTGATCCCGTTTCTGTGTTTTTTCCCTGCGGTGGCCTGGTTGCTGTTTAGCTGCATGGTGGCCCTGTCCTATTTAAAATATGTGTCACCGACAGGCAGCATGCCGGTGTGGATTCTGTGGCTGGAATACGGACTTTTGTTTGCGCTGCTGGCCGGCGGTTCGATTTTCGGCTGGATCGTTAAACAAAAACGCGGCGGTGCCTTTGGGCCCGCTGAAAATGAGTACTACATACTAACACGTCTTTAGACAATGACGCTTAGCACATGCTTAAATGATGAATCCCAGCAAAAAGTTGAGCATAGCCGTCGTTATTCCGACCTATAACGAGGTCCGGGCCATTGGCGAAGTTGTCCGGGGTATTCCGCGCAATCGGATCAAAGAAGTCATTGTAGTTGACAACGGTTCCACCGACGGCACTGCTGAACAGGCGACGGCCGCCGGCGCCCGGGTCATTCATGAATCGCGTAAGGGGTATGGCTCGGCCTGTTGGGCCGGATCTCAGGCTGCTCGCAGCAGCGATCTGATTGTCTTTTTAGACGGTGACCGCAGCGATGACCCCGCACAGCTGGATCGTATTGCCGATCCCGTCATCCAGGGTCAGACTGACCTGGTGATCGGCAGCCGGATCGGCGGCAGCCTTGAAAAGGGGTCGATGCCCCTGCATGCTCAGCTGGGCAACCGCATGATTGTATTGCTGCTGCGGTTGCTGTATGGTGTCCGGATTACGGATATCGGTTCGTTCCGGGCCATTCGAACCCGCAATTTATTTGAACTAAACATGGAGCAGATGACGTATGGCTGGCCGGTGGAAATGATCGTCAAAGCCGCGCGCCGCAAATTGCGCATTCAAAGCGTGCCCATCCGATACCGCAAAAGAATCGGGATATCCAAAGTAACAGGCTCTGTGCGCGGCAGCATGATGGCCGCCTATTATATGTTTCTGGTACCGCTGAAGTACCTGATTAAACGCTAAAGGGTGGTTTAAATCACCACAAAGAGCACGAAGATTAACTAAAAAATCTTCATTTTTTTACTTCGTGCCCTTCGTGATCTTCGTGGTTGCATATATGCGTGCTATGTTCTGCGTGGTAAAAAACACCCATACGCATAATGAATTTATTATCGACTTAGCTTCAGAGGCTGAAAATGGTTTCTCTTGGAATCGGACTGACCAGCGATTGTAATTTGAACTGTGCGCACTGCTATCGGGATCAAAATCGAATTGATAATCTAACCCTGACAGACATTCAAAAAGTATGTGAGGCCATCCCGGTCAGCGCTATCGGTTTCGGTACGGGCGAAAACGGCCTAAATCCAGAATATCATGATATCGTTGAGTATTTACACAGCCGACAGATCAAACTCAGCCTGGCTTCCAATGGATATACACTGTCAATTACACCTGATGAAAAACTGAGATATTTCAGCGACGTCGAATTTTCGGTCGACTTTCCTGATCAGCACAGACAGGATGAATTTCGCGGCCCGGGCAACTGGCAAAACGTAATGGACGGCATCGCCAGATGCTGCAATCTGGGAATACGGGTTTCTATTCTGGCCGTGTTGATGAATGTCAATTATAAGGACCTGGGAAAAATCGCCGCCCTGGCAGGGTCACTGGGGGCTGATTTTAGAGTCAACGTCTATCAGCCCATGTATACTGTTGAATTTATGCCCAGTTTTGAGCAGTACTGGCAGGCGTTTAACATCCTTTTTAAAAACACCGAAATTATCTCCGTATCTGAACCTCTGGTCAATACGTTTTTAGGCGTCAGGGGCCTGCATGGCACGCCCTGCGGCGGTCGCAGCATGCGGGTGACACCCAACGGGCATCTAAAAGCCTGTGTGTACTGGCCGGATTCGGATCTCACCATTGCAGATCTGGTGCAACAAAAAGAAGCCGTATTCGACACACCTTCTTTCAGACAAACCCATCAAACGCCGCCATTCTGTTCAACATGCGAACATGTTCAAAATTGTGGTGGTGGCTGTGCCGCCCGGCGGAAGCTTAGAAACCGCTATGATGAGCCCGATGAATTCTGCCCGATCTATAGAGATAAACGCATTCAGATCGCTGGCCGGCTGTCGGCGGCATCCAAACCGACCCGAAGCGGCAGTATATGTACAACAATCATCCGGTCCTAATATGAGCGTTCCAAATTTAAAAAGGAAAAAAATTAATTTATTGGAATTTTGCCGTTTAATTTTTTTAATTTGAAACCCTTTGGGCTTGCCGATCTTACCGCATCTACTGTGTTAGATGCCGTTCCGCATAGTACACTATAGCGGAACGCCATCTGCCGTGTAGCTGCCGCAACCTCGACAAGCGCTCAAATCAGGCCGTAATTTGAATGTTTCAAGTCTCTAAATTTGTATTTTTAATATGTGAAACCTTGTGGCGAGCCGGAGGCCTCCATTTGGCACAAGATTGAGGTTAAACATAATATGGCACCTATTGAAACGAACCTGGAGCTACCGCGCAATTTATATCTTGAGGTCACCAATCGCTGTAACCTCAAATGCAAGGCCTGCATTCTGTATCGAGGAAGTTGGGAACCTGCGCGCGATATGACGCTTGACGAGCTGGTCCGCATTACAGATCAATTGCCGCAGCTTGAACGCATGGCCCTGCACGGTATCGGTGAGCCGCTGTTAAATGCTGACCTGCCGGCCATGATTCGCCATTTGAAAAACCGCAACGCTTACGTTTATTTTAATTCCAACGGGGTCTTGCTGGATGAAAACCATCAAAACGAGCTCATCAACGCCGGCCTGGATGAACTTCGCATATCTCTGGATGCCGCCAACCGGCAGGATTATAAAGCCATGCGCGACAGTGACCGGTTTGAGCAAATCATGTCAAATTTGCGCTCGATGGTTAAACTCATGCGACGGCTGCAGGTCTCTCGACCGGCCCTTTCTCTCTGGTATCTGGGCACCCGTGAAAACATCAAGGCACTGCCGGAATTTGTAGAGCTGGCTGCGGATCTTGGTGTCAACCAGGTATATCTGCAGCGGCTGGTTTATTTCCAGGATGATGGCGGCTACGGGCTGGCTACATCCGACAAAACCCTGGTGGCATCCGAGGGCAGGGTCCGGCAGCGGGTGGAACAGGGGCAGAATCTGGCCAAACAGCTCGGTATCCAATTCAATGCCTCGGGCCTGACTTCGCCTCTTGAAAGTGTTCAAACGGATACACGAAACCACCATCCCTGGCAAGGGTGCTTTCGACCCATAACGCTAATGTACATTACGGCAAACGGCAATGTGCTGCCGTGTTGCATTGCGCCCTTTTCGACTTCAGACTATGCGTCCATCATCCTGGGCAATGTGTTTGAAACTCCGCTGGAAGAAATCTGGCAGGGATCGAAATATCGTTCCTTTCGAAAGTCCCACCAAACGGCCACCCCCCCCAGAAGCTGCCGCGGCTGCGGAAATCTCTGGAGCCTCTAAAATTGACAATTTTCTGTTTCCAAGTTACGATTATGATTGTGGCCCAAGATATGAAGATCTAAATTTCATGGCTTAAAGGTATCATTTTCCCAGTTTTCTCATCCGATGGGAATGATGGAATGCTGGTGAAATGGAATTTTGGGTATAAAGGCGGACTACGCCGCAATTTTTTTGATTGTCTGCCCTATACAGGAATTTATTCAGATGGATCAAACCCATCATTCCAATATTCCATTATTCCATTATTCCGCAGCAAAAGACCAAATCAGCGATTTTTTTCTATTTTGAATGTTTGGTTTTGTATGACTGAACAATACAGACCTGGAGGAGGTACAGAATGAAATTGTTCCGAACACGATTCAAGTTCCTGAGTGCATATCTGGTGATCATGATGGTTGTGTTGACCGCACCCCACCAATCGGTGCTGGCCGCTATGGTCGATACAGAGGTAACCCTGGCGATAACAGCCGACGGGCAAAATGCGCGCAACGCGATTAAAACGATCCTGGCCCGGGAAGATGCACAGGCTGTTTTAAAAGCCCAGGGAATCAATCCCCTCGAAGCCATGGCCCGTGTTGACAGCCTTACCGATGCTGAGGCCCAGAGGATTGCCGATCAAATCGAAGAACTTCCCGCCGGCGGCGGCTTCTTTGTCACCTTTCTGATCGTGGTAGGTGTCATTGTCCTTATCCTGGCCATTACCGATGCAATGGGTTATACCAACGTCTTTACATTTGTCCGATAATACCTTAATTTTGCACGAGTCGGAGACTTTCATATGCAAGACACTTAAGGCCGAGGCAATAGTGAACTATGCCTCGGCCTTAACCCGCCCGCCTCGCCTGAGCGCTCGCGATGGCGGGCAGGTAACGCAGCAGATGAAAGCCTCCGGCTTGCCCTGCGGGTGAAAATTAATGAAATAAAAGGATTTTCATCCATTATACCAAACAGGTCTTTTGTTGTACTTCTATGATTTGCTTGACTTGCTGTCATTAAGGGCATTCTAAACTTCGCATTAATTTTCATGCAAAATTCAGGTAATACCAATATCAAGCGACACCGCATTCTGGGTTCCTGGCAGCGGATGCTGGTTTGGGGCTGGGTGTTGGGACTGCTCGTTTTGAGTGGTTGCGCATCCACCCAAACAAACAAATGGTACCAGACCTCAAATAGCGTCCCGCCGCATCAAATATTGAATGCGGTGCCGTTCTATCCCCAAAAAGCGTATCAATGCGGGCCGGCATCGTTGGCCATGGCTCTTTCCTGGAGTGGCCTTCAGATCGGCCCGGATGAGCTGAACCCACTGGTATACACGCCTTCCCTAAAAGGCAGCCTGCAGCCGGCAATGATTGCAGCCACCCGCCGCCAGGGAAAAGTTGCCTATCCGATCAGCGGAGCGCAGGAGCTACTTCAGGAAGTGGCGGCCGGCCATCCGGTTGTCGTGCTGCAGAACCTGGGGCTGTCCTGGATTCCTGTCTGGCATTATGCCGTGGTCATCGGTTATGACGTTGATGCGGAAATGGTTATTTTACATTCAGGGGTTACAAGCCGGAAAAAAACGCGCTTCAGGACTTTTGAAAATACCTGGGCACGGGGTGACCACTGGGGTCTGCTGGTGTTGCCGCCCGATCGTCTGCCGGCAACGGTCAACGAGCAATCGTGGATTACGGCAATAGTGGGCCTGGAGAAGGCCCGGCAATGGCCGGCCGCCGTTAGAGGGTATCAAACCGCTTTGCACCGCTGGCCGCAGAGCTTTTCTGCCCATATCGGTTTGGGCAACAGCTATTATGCCGTGGGAAATTTAAACTCTGCAGCCGTTGTATTAAGCCAGGCGACCGTTCGCTTCCCGCATGAAGGGGTGGCATTTAACAACCTGGCCCAGGTGCTGTCGGAGCAGGGCAAAAAACGGGAGGCCATAAAAGCAGCCCGCCGGGCCGTTAAGCTGGGCGGGCCGCATGTGGATCAATTTCAAAAAACCCTGGATGAGATTCAGGCCGGGTCACCTTAAGAGTGAAAATAATTTAAAGTGCTTTTATTCTTTCTTTTTGCCGATATCTTTAAGGTGAATATCGGGAAGATCCGCTATGATGCAAAATTAAACATTTTCAGTTGTTGCCGGCTCTGGCAAGTGGCTTAGCAGGCAGGGAAGTGCTCAACAGCGGCCGGTATGTTTTTCCTTCCACCCGGTTCAAATAGCGCAGGAGCTCCTGTTCCAGTTCGGCGGCCAGGCGGGGTTTTGCTTCCAGCAGATTATTCTTCTCGAGGGGATCTTCAGCTACGTTGAATAACTGGGCAAGGTCCAGTTCGGCAAAATAAATGAATTTCCACTGCCAGTTTCGATACAAAAAATAGCGGCGTTTGAAGGAAGCCCGGCCGACAATGTCTCTTTGAAGATAACGGCTGTGATCATCGCCTGCTAACAGCGGCACCAGTGATATCCCCATATGCGGGTCATCATAAGGCGGGTCAATGGCATAGCCTGCCAGCTCAGCAATCGTGGGTGCCATATCCGCCGCAATAACAGGTATATCATCAAAACGTGTGCGCATATGGTGTGTTAGTAAAATAGCCGGTATTCGAATTTCTTCCTCATAAACGGTATGGCCGTGCAGACTGGCGCCGTGTTCCCAGAATTGTTCCCCGTGGTCCGACGTAAATAAAATGACGGTTTTATCGTAAATATAATTCGCTTTCAGCCAGTTGATAAACCGTTCAAAGGCGCGGTCCAGATAAGACAGGTTGTTGTCATAAAGATCCCGGGGTGTATCACCGAAATCGATGCCACCGGTTTTTTTCCAGAGATCATTATGCACATCCATCAAATGCAAAAAGCACAGAAAGCGCTCGCCGGCTTTGATTTGGGCGATAGCCTGGCGGGCCGAATCAAAGACCTCATCCGCTGTGGCGGTACGCCGGTCGCTTTGCGCTCTGGGAATGGTCAGCTCGGCAACCGCATCATCCGGCGGGAATATGGATCGCGGCCCAAAACCCTTCATGACCATATAGTGTTGGATAGCTTCTGCCTGGGCAAGTTTAAGATAGAGGTTTTCCTGATATAAATCCGGCCCGTACAGGGTAAAGCGACTTCGACCAGCCACCAGAAACGGAAAGGCTGCAAAAGAGCCGCCCCCCTGGCTGTAGGCCCGACGAAACGAGATGGCCTCTTTTTTTGCCCATTTGTCTATAAAAGGCGTCAGGTTGCGATCGTAGCCGGCGGAATGAAACGCATCGCCTCTGAGCGCATCGACGACTATGACCATCAGGTTGAAATCTTTGGGCAGCAGCGAGGGCCTCACTTTTTGCAGCTTCCACGGCTGGGGCCAGGGATGGGGCTGCTGATTATAAACCGGTCTTTGTCCCAATCGAATCCAGCGGTCAAACTTTAATATACCGGCCAACTCCCTGGCGTAAGCCGCTTCTACCCGCGTCAGATCACTGAATTGCAGCAAAATCATTTTGGCATTCGGGTAATGGTTCAGCAGCCCGAAAGGAATAAAACCGGCAATAAAAATCGTGGCCAGCAGCGCCCAGCGTCGCCCGGATCCGGATGGCAAAAGCCTTTCAATAAGAAAAACTTCTTTAAAAAGAAGCACCAGTGCACCGGCCGTTACGATTGTTGATACTTTTAATAAGATGCTTTTCAAATAAGAAAATGCTGTAAACCAGGGATTAAATAAATCACCGTAGAGCAACACATAACTCACAATGCCGCAAAGCAGGACAATCGACAGGATCACCGTGATCCATGCTGCCCGGCGATAGGGCCTGGCGGTGACGAGCCAAAACAGCGGATAAACAAACAAGACCCCCATTGAAACACATACAAGTCCCACCGGACTATGTTGGTGTCCCGGCGGTAAGTAGCGCGAAATTTGCAGGTGAATTTTTGATACCAGGGCCCCGCCGGTTGCGGTCAGCAAGAAGGCCAGGGCGATAACAGCGGGCCTGAGCTCTAACTTCTCGACCTGCCATTCAATTGCAACCATCAGGGCGGCTAGCGCGATGATGGTGTAAAAGCCGCACAACAAGACATACGGCAGGAAGAATGAAAATCCCTTCAGGGAGGTTTTGGTGTCCAATTTGTTCTGCCAAAAGCCGGACAAAGAAAGGATGGCCAGCGTTACCATACCAAACCATAGTCCGGTGATGCCGGCAAAAACCGCAGGCATGAATTTGTGCAGGGCAATTTCCACACCGGAATTGAATTGCATATAATCCTTGAGCCGGTACCAGGCAGGATCCAGCCGGGTGACGATGACATTTATCAGAAAGAGCAGCGCCAGAAACAATAGTGCATGCGATTCTGTGTATCGCAAGCGCTGGGGGGTTTCGCGGCTGCGGACCTGCTGATACCAGAAAACGATGTAAGCCTGCATCAGGATTGAAAGCAGTAAAACAAATGCAGCGCCAGAAGCGAAATGGCTCCATCCTTTCCATATCGCCAGCGCTACGATCGCAACGCAGACAAATTGACTGCGCGCAGACAATTTAAGTGTTGCCGCTTTGGCGGTCGCCGCGCAGCGGATCCAGGACTGTTGCAATGCGCCCACAACAATCAGATATCCCAGAGCCAGGCTCATGAATACAAAGAGGTGTTCTGCCAGAAATGCAAAACCCGGACTTTCACCGGCGGAAATCTCCTGTCCCAGCTGGCTGCGGACGGCGACAAAAAGATAAACGAGCACAAAAACAAGAAAGGCCCCGCCAAAATGCAGCCATGGTAGGGCTTTGGATAGTCTTTTCAGGAGTGTCGCGCCTTTATTTCCAGTTGGGTTCATAAACTAAGAAGATTCCATCAACTTAGGGTTCAGGGGTTCAGAGGTTCGGGGTTCAGGGTTCAAAGGTTGATGCCGCTGGCTACTGGCGGCAGGCGGCTGGCAAAACCGATTCGTTCGAAAACCAGAGAGCCAGGGGCCAGGAGCCAGAAGCTGGAATAATGAAACCTGAAAAAGCACTTTATATGCACAATTGTACATGACGTGCTGCGCTAACGAAACGGCGTGAAGACCAGATCACCCGTCAATCGAAAGGCAATACTGTGGCATTGATGGCATTCGGTTAACTTCTGCGGGGATAACGACCAGGCGCCTTCCGGTGTGAAGCGCGCATAATTCCAGTCTACCGCAAAAAAAGGATCGGATCCAGACGCGGACGCAGGCGCCTGTTTGGTCATAAGCTCAATTTCCACCAGTTTAGCCTCGCCCTTGTATCCTTCCAGAATGAGCGTGGCTCCCACCGGCCAAATTCGCAACGAAGCAGGCCTGCCGGAATTCCTTATCACTTTCGTTTGCCTTAAATCGGATGGACGGTAAAAGATCCAGGCGCTCTGGTCACTTGAAAAACGGCGTGTTTTAATGAATGTTCTGGCCCAACCCTTCAACGGGGTTCCGGCAGCGTTGCGATAGGGCGGCAGCTCAACTTTGCGATTTAAATACTGATGGCTGGCGGGAATAATGGTTGCCGGCGATTCGAGCGGCCTCAGGCCCGGTGGCTTCAGCAACCATTTTGCATCGTTTGAATAACTGCCAACCGCTGCCAGCAGGATGCCAATCAGGATTAAACCGAGGTGAAGATATTGTCGTTTTTGATTCAACATACTCCCCATCTCTGATGACATACACAATCACAACGATCCGGCATCGCTTCTATTTTGCCTCAACACCCATCTGATTTCTCACCACGAAGAACACGAAGATAAATACCAGATTTTAAGAATTTTTTCACTTAGTGCCCTTCGTGCGCTTCGCGGTAAGTTCGGCTAAAGCATCTTAACGCGTGGCGCCAAATGAGGAAAAGGCTTTGCGCCGCTGATATATCGGCACAAAGCCGGGTCGTGAATTCAAGGAAAATAGCTTAATAAATGGGAAGCGCCTTTACAAGGATTTCAAATAATCAACCAGGGCTTTAATTTTTGAATCTTCAAGATGCTTGAACGGCGGCATTTTACCCTGGCCGTTGACGATCGTGGCCCGCACGTTTTCTTCGTTGGTTGGGCGCCCCGATGCGGGCAGCTTGGGACTGTTGAAAAGTCCCTTTAAACCGGGCCCTACTTTGGTATCTTTGCGATCGGCATAATGGCAGCCTGAACAACTGGCGCTAAACAGATCTTTGCCGGATTCGGTGGCCCTGGCATTTTGCAGCTTGGCAAAAACCCATTCGCCGGAGCGCTCCGGCAGCTGGAAGGTGCCCTGCAAACGGACCTGATTTTCCTGACACGCCAATTGGAGATCCGCCTTGCCCTTAGCGCCCTTAAACCGGAAGTCCATGGCAACATTCTGTTCGGCTTGGGTCATCTGATCGATCAGAATATCACCGGCAAACTGCTTGCCGCTGAATGTCCCCGCCTTTTGCGGGGTAAACTGATAGACCTTGTCAAAGTTAGACTTCCAGATGCCGGCCACGTCACATTTTAATTTTTCAGCGTGTACAACCGGCGGCTTGATAATGGATTGGTTCAAACCACTGTAAATAGGGCTGTTGCTGCATTGATGATCGGCCACTACAAAAAGCCATTCGCTTAAATTTTCTTTGTCAAGCGGCTGCGGAATAAACGGTGATTCATATTCCCCGCCTGGAAAATCCGCTTTTTTATCTTTTAAATCACCGCTTTGCGGAACCAGCCGGTAGGATCGAAAACGCTTGCTGTCAATCGCCAGCATCTGCGGGCCCAGGTTGTCGTTAGCATCTTCAACCCGCATTTTAATCTGAAAGACCTGATCGGAAATTTTATTGAAACGAATATCTGAAATTTGGGGATCATCACCCGGGTTACCATCCACCGGTAATATCACCGGGATATCGTTGTCCTCACCTTCTTTGATCTGTACCTGCAGCGGAAAGTAGATATAGCCTTCACTGTAGACGTGCAAACCCCAGGGACCGCCGCTCGGCAAAAGGATTTTAAAGGTGCCGTCAGCGCCGATGGCTCCGCCGGACAAAAAGGCATCGTTGTGCAGCTCACCTTTTTCCAGGGCCACAGCACCGCTGGCAACCACCTTGCCATCGGCAGTGATGACCTTTCCGGAAATGAACGTTTGCCCCCATGCATGTGGCAAACTCAAAAAAACTAAACAGGCCAGTGATAGAAAAATTAGCGCTAGCAAATTTCTTTTTTTTGATCTGTGCGTAACCATTTCAAACCTCTTAATCTCTCTGAGCATCCTCAGCCTAAATTGATTGTTAGATACATTTTTAAGATGAGTTCTAAAGTGTTTTCAAATAGTTGAGTAGTGCATTCACCTGTTCCTCAGAAAGGTGCCCAAAGGGCGGCATTTTGCTGACGGGTGTTTTTAAAATCTGCCGGAAGTTGTCATCTGATACCGGACGGCCGCTAACGGGAAATTTGCTCTGGGTAAAGATACCTTTCAATCCAGGTCCCACCTTGGTGGCGGTGCTATCTGTCAGGTGACAGGCCGAACAGTTTTGCTTAAAGAGCTGTTCGCCCGTGGCAGCCAGACCTTTGGTTTCCTCTGCAGCCGGTTCACGGGTTCCGTAGACCAGCTCTCCGCCAAAGTACCCGAGACCGATCACCGTCAAAAGGCACAGCGCATAAAGGGTCATAACCGTTTTGGTAAAGCCGCCGGCAAAAGCACTGTAAACCACAGCGACCAGAAGTAAAAATAATAGCACCCCGGCTAACACGAGCTTCACCTTTATCTCAAAAAGGTAGGCACCACCGAAGCGCTGCTGCCAATCCATCAGACCCAGCAGTACGGTGGGAATTGCCATAATCAAGGCCAGTATAAAGCAATGCCGGGCACTCTGGGCCACATTTTTGCGATTAAAAATCCAGGCAACCAGAGCAAATAAAAACCCGCCGATAATCAGGCCGGCGGGCAAATGGGTGGCCGGCGGGTGCAGCGGGTGGGTATAGCCAATTTTGGCCAAAAGTTGGTAAATGGATTCAATCATTTTAGAGCCCCCTTTACCCTATATGTCGAGATGGGTACCCATTCTGGAATTTAGGCAGGGTCGACAGGAAAAAAACGCGGTTTATTGAGGAACGTTTAGTAATTAACGCATCCGCAAGCGACGTGTCAATTGGAATTTGTATCAACCATCGCCATCAGCTTTCGATTAGTAGTGCTGTCATTTAATTCAAGGTCATATGGATAGCATTTAATATTAAATAATGCCTGATTGCAAATGCTGCATTTCGTAATTAAGTTCCCTAATGCTTTTAGTGTTCAGGTGTCGGGTGTCAGGATTCAGAAGACAGAAATCAGACGACAGAGGACAGATGCTAATAGTGGGAGATGCAGAGATTTATTTGTTATCTGTTTACTGACACCTGACACCCGAAAGCTTGTTTATCAAAGTCGTGCTTTTTAGATCCGGCAACAGACTGCTTGGGCAGGATGCTGTTGATGAAAACCAGCAGTTTAGGCTTGACCAATGCCACAAAGTGGTATAAATTTAGGCCAGCAGATTAAAAGCAGTATATCATCAAACCCAATATTGCGGGAGAAAAAAAATGAAAGAGCAAGTACAAAGCGCTTTGGATGACATCCGGCCGTCCCTTCAGGCAGATGGTGGTGATGTCGAGCTGGTCGATGTGGTCGACGGGATCGTTAAAGTTCGCTTAACGGGTGCCTGTGGTGGCTGTCCCATGTCACAGATGACCCTCAAACAGGGTATTGAAACTTACGTGAAAAAGAAAATTCCTGAGATCGTCAGCGTAGAGTCCGTGTAATTCAAAGCGCTGAAGATATTTTACAGCACTTAATCCCTCGACGGCCGCATACAAAGCTTAACCCCTGTAAGGCAGCGCCCTGTTTGTTATCCCCCGATTATTGCGCCAATCATAAACAGGGCGTTTGATTTTAATCCGGTGGCAATCGTAAAATGACAGATCGTCACCTGTTATGGTAACGAACATCGGTGCCGTAGCGGGCAAAGGCGATGGTCCCCACCACCCCAAAAGCAAAGGCAACAATCAGATTGGTTGCCGGACAAACCTGCCATAAAAAGGCGCCACCAAAGGCTGCTACCGAAACGCACACGTCCCGCATAAAATAGTAGAGCCCGTACATCCCGGCTTTGCAGGATTCCGGCGCCAGATCCAGTATGAGCGCTTTGCGGGTCGGCTCACCAAACTCTTTTAGCCCCCTGAGAACAAATGCCGGTATCAGCCACACAAACGACCGGCAGAACAACAGCACGAGGGGAAATAAAGTAAAAAAGAAAAAGGTGGCCACCACAAAAGGCTTCTTGGTGGTTTTATCAGCCAGGTGGGCGACCGGGATGTAGACGAGCACTGCCGTGGCCATTTCAATTGCGGTCAACAGACCGAATTGAAATGCGCTAACAGGCCGATCAATGGTCTGCATGCACCACACCACGACAAACGCATAGGGGATCTGTTCACAGAAGCGGATGAGAATATCAGATACCAGCAGGCGCTTGAGCGAAGCATCCATGGACTGAAACAATTTCCAGGGATTTTTTTCCGGCCTGAGCTCACAATCGTCAGTCGGGGCAGGACGGGTATCGTCTTCAATTAATTTTTGCTGAAGCAAAACTGCCAGGACGGCTAAAGCCAGCGCCGCGCCAAAGGCGATGCGAACGCCCTGCTCAACCCCCCACACCCCAATACACAGTCCGCCCAGTATCGGTCCTGTAGCCATGGGAAAGCGCCGCACCAGGGAATGCATGGTGACACCCATGGTTCTTTTGTGGGTCGGCAGTACCTTGGCAATCAGGCCCATGGTTGCCGGCAGGGAAATGGCCGACCAAGCCAGAAAAAAAACCGCGCCGATCAAAACCGCCTGCCAGGCCGGGATCAGAATCACCATTAAAAAGCCGGCCATGGCCATAAAATTAAACACCAGCAATGCGCGTTTAAAACCGATGCGCTCGGATAGATATCCCCCCGGAAAGGCATAAACGGCCGACAGGAAATTATCCAATCCGTTTAACAGGCCGATCGATATCACCCCGCCCCCTAAGGACAGTAAATAAATGGGCAGAAAGCGCTCCGCCATGCGCTCGCCCATACCCACCAGAACCACCATAAACAACAATCCCACAGTGCTCTGGGTCAATCCAAGAAATTTCGAAACGCTTTTAAAACGGCTCATCGGCAGGTCTCTATGTGCAGGTAATCTCCGGTTTATATCTTAAAAAATAGGCGGCCGGGGAGCATTTCTGCAAGGCTCATGACAGTAGCGGAATGAATTATCAGTCCCGCCTGTGGCGGGATATGAATGCATCAGGGTGCCTTGCGAAAGAGCCGCTTATGATCTCAGGGCAATTTGAGAAGCTGAAATCGAATTTAGGCTTCACTTATTATTTGAATTCGATTCCTGTTCTTGCGGTACGCCCCCTTATGCATGAGTTTGCATCCCGCCCGGGCGGGACTGATAATTTATGCAGCTACACAATTAAGAAAGCTTTTTTTATATCAACTCATTGATATTTATATACTTTCTTAGTGTGCACAAATAGTTGTCGGATTTATTTTAGTGCTTATTATTATATTAAAATATTTGATAAATATAATTATCACTTCTTTATTTTTCTTCCAAGAAAATCATAAAAATTATCGGAGGTGTAAAGATGAGCCATATATTACCTGCGCTTCCATATGCATATAATGCTTTGGAACCGTATTTCGATGAACAAACCATGCAAATTCACCATACCAAACATCACCAGACCTATGTCGATAAACTCAATGCCGCGCTGGAGGGCCACGACGCATTACACAACAAAAGTGCTGAAGAGCTGATAACGGATCTGAACGCCGTCCCGGAGAAGACTCGAACCGCTGTTCGCAATCACGGCGGCGGTCATGCCAACCACAGCTTTTTCTGGCCCCTGTTGTGGAAGGAGATCGATTTTGGTGGTGACGTGGCAAAGGCCATAACCGCCAAATTTGGAGATTATGACAGCTTTAAAGAGCAATTTTCGAATTCTGCCGCCCTGCTATTCGGCAGCGGCTGGACCTGGCTGGTTGTGAAAAACGGTCAGCTTGAGATCACCACCACACCCAATCAGGACAGTCCACTGAGCCAGGGCCACATCCCGATTCTGGGTCTGGATGTCTGGGAGCACGCCTATTATTTAAAATACCAGAATCGCCGGCTGGACTATATTGCCGCATTCTTTAACGTCATCAACTGGGAAAAAGTGGATGAAAACTATAAAAATGCAATTCAGTAAGAACCACAGCAACTCAGAAAAGGAACCCGACAATTATTAAGATGAGATAAATAAATAATCCTAAAAAACCAAGAGGGCAGGATGGATTGCATCCTGCCCTCTTGATTTTTGGTAGCGAACACTTTAATCGCCTTGACATAACAGCGGGAGTTTTTCCATCCAACCCTTGATAATAGCAGAATGAATTATCGGTCCCGCCTATGGCGGGATCTGAATGGTTTAGGTCAAATAATCCCAAAAACCTGAATAGGCTATTTCAATTGACCATTTCGTCCCTTTATCGGATCTTTGAAAGTGGATCAAAAATTCAAGGTTAGCGACCGGAAGGTTAAATTTTCCAAGATGTTGATTGTATCTTTATTTTTACTCGCGAATCATTATCTACCATGTATAGTGTCCACCGAAAAATAAAGATTGAAGAATAATTCTGATAGTGGGCAGTGAAAATTTTCTTCAGGCGCAAGGTCCAATTAGCCATATTCCGGCGCTTATGACAATTCAGCGCTGGTTTGCTTTTCCTTCTGCACAGGCTGCCAGTATTGCTTGCGATCAATGGAATGAACGACAACTTCCCGAATCTGTATACCTTGGAGAATGCGTAGAGGCACATCAACGCCTGCTTTGCCAACAGCCCAGACCTTTCTGTAAAAATCTGCCATCCCATGCACATCCTGTTTATTTACGGCAAGAATGATATCACCCCTTTTGATTCCAGCCTTTTCAGAGGGACTGCCCGATGTAACGCGCTCTACAATTAAGCGCCCGTATAATTCTTGTGTCCTAACACCGAGCCAAGGTCGTGGCGGTAATTTAGAACTTCCTGAAAGCTTCAAGTCGCTGAGAATGGGTTTCAACAGATCTATGGGCACGAACATATTTGTTGGCATTACTCCCAGTTCTGCAATCGTGAGCTGAGAAAACAAATACCCAATGCCAACTAGATGGCCATCGCTATTAATAAGAGCGGCACCGCTGAATCGGTCAATCGGAGGGGCTGTAAATATAGCATTCTCCAAAAGATACTCCCATGGGCCAGCAAATTCTTTCCGGGCAACCACTGCGACCCCATGGACTGCGTTCGAGCTCCCATAACTTACAGCCAGAACCAGGGCACCCTTCTTGACTTCTGATGAACTGCCAAACGGCATAGGTGTCACTTGCAGTGGTGAAGTTGCCCGCAGCAGACCTAAGCCGGTATTCCGATCATAAGCAACAACTATCGCATCGACTGTTTTGTAATCTTTTCCTACTATTTTAACTGTTTCAGCCTCGATCGTCTGGAAACCGATGGTGAGGATATGTCCGGTTTCATCAATAACAACACCACTTGCCACCCGATTTGTCCCAAATCTTTCTGCTGTGCGGGCATTTTGAGGCACCGAGATTCGAATCTCAACAACAGCATCCAAGGATTTTTCAGCTTCTTGTTCAGCATGGACAGTAAGCGAAAAGGTGGCTAAAATAATGAAGAGAATAGTGAGATAAATTTTTTTCATAATCCCTACCCTTTCTTTGGCAAGTATCAAGAGAGGACTAGCGTCTCACAACTTATTATAGAATCATCTCCGTCCAACGACGAAAAATTAACACTTCAGTAAGACAAATAGCATCTTTGTCTCTCGCATCAGTTGCCCTATCGGTAATTTACGGGGGCATGATTTTTCTGCCTCGGTGAAGTCCAGTTGAGTCAAAAGCTCTCTTGTCCGAGTCGGTAATTCCTCGAAGGTGGATCGTGCCAATCCATGATCCTGGTATGAATGAAAGTACATGAGACAGCGCATGACATCGCCGATTGGCACCCTTTCGGGAAGCACTTCTGAGCAGTGACGCTCGCATCCGGCACAGTAGTCGCCGCTGGTTTCTCTGGCATATTGGGCCAATAGGTTATGATCTGACTTTGATAGGCGATTTTGTTCTACTGCCGCTGCAGCGTTTGGCGCCATAATTGTCAGATTTGGCATCTGTGAACAGATGCTGGCGATACGCTCATCCTGCCATACGGCCATGAGTTTTGCCTGATAGTCTGAAAATCCCTTATTGATAAAGGGGAGTAAAATTGCCACTCCTTCTCGTGGAAAGTTTGGTTACCAGAAAAACTTGCTCGCGGGTATGGGGGTTGCGGGCGAACCAACGCCCGATACCCTCTTCACTGCGGCCCCTTCCGTAGCCCTCTTCCTCTTTATCTTAAAATTTTAGGTTACTTTCAATTAATCCGTTTTTACATCAAATAGCAATAAATTGAAAGACTTTCGCTAAAAGCCAAAAATTAATGACTCCAGCATTCCTGCTAAGACACAGCCTTTGAATGGTTTTTTATTGCGTTTTTGACTCTGGCGGGTGTCATCGGAAGCTCATACAGGCGAACACCGATCGCATCGCAAACCGCATTGGCGATGACAGCACCCATAGGTGTGATGGCCGGTTCCCCGCACCCCTGCGGCGGCATAGTGAACTGTAATTCTAAAAGGCAACAGGTCGTTTGTGATGTTTATAAATCGATTACTATGTGTTTATCAGCTGAATGGAAGTCATGAAGTGGCATGTATTAAAATACGATATGGTTCGTCAGGTGTTTGATCTTCAGAAAACACGGCAATTTTTTTGATGTATTTTGGCAATTATTTCTTTGATAGAATCTGCTCTCATAGATGTGGGTGTTGATGATCGCGGATCCCCATATGCGGTGTGGTCAGATGGAAAATCCACCCAGCTTTGTTTCCAGATATTCGTTAAGGCCCTCGATAGCTCCCTCACGTCCTAAACCGCTTTCCTTCATGCCTCCGAAAGGCGCCGCTGCCGAGGTTGGATTGATATCATTGATGCCAACGATTCCGAAATTTAATCCCTCGAATAAGGTAAAGGCCTTTTTCAAGTCTTGCGTGTAAACATATGATGCCAGACCGTAGCTGGTATCATTGGCCATGGATAGCAGATCGTCTCCGTTTTCGTAAGGAATGATGGGTGCAACCGGACCGAATGTCTCTTCCCGATATATGGTCATATCCGCCGTCACATGATTCAATATGGTCGGTGCATAAAAAAAACCTTGGTCCAGTCCTTCTTCACGCAGTCTTTGGCCACCAATAACCAGTTCGGCACCATTCTGGATGGCGTCCTGAACTTGGCGGTCAACTTTTTCCAGGGCAGCATCGTTGACCAGCGGACCGATCCTGACCCCCGGATCAAAACCGGAACCGGCCTTCAAAGCTGACACTCGTTTGGACAATTCACCAATAAATGGGTCGATTAGATCCGTATGCACATAAATACGATTGGGGCTGATGCAAGCCTGACCGGTGTTGAGAAATTTGACCAGCACCAGCCCTTTGGCCGCATGAATCGGATCCGCATCACGGCAAACGATAAAGGGCGCATGACCACCCAATTCCAAAGATACCCGCTTTAAATGTGTTGCGGCCTCGCGGGCAAGCATCTTGCCGATTTGGGTCGATCCGGTGAAGGTCAGTTTCCGCACTCTGGGATCACCTAAGAATGCGGCTCCAATCGGCCCCGGCTCCAGGGCCGTCACCAGGTTGACGACACCGGCAGGAATCCCGGCTTTGGCAAACATGTCAAAAACGGCTTTGGCGCATAGAGGGGTTGCTTCGGCAGGTTTTAGGACGATGGTGCAACCTGCCGCTATCGCCGGAGCGACCTTGCGGGTGATCATGGAGATGGGATAATTCCACGGCGTAATGGCGCCGACGACACCAACAGGCTGGCGCAGCACCATAAAGCGTTGATCAGCCCTGGCAGATGGGATGGTCTTGCCATAGATACGTTTGGCTTCTTCCGCATACCACAGCAAAAAGTCGGCACCGTATTTAACTTCATTACGCGCGGCAACGATGGGCTTGCCCTGCTCCTCGGTCATTATCTTGGCCAATCGGTCCAGGTTTTCCATCATCAGTGCATGGGCCGTATAAAGGACCTGGGACCGTTGATATGCGGTTTGAGAAGACCAATCCGGAAAGGCATCGGCAGCCGCATCGATGGCGCTGATGGCATCAATTCCGTCACCATCCGGAACTTCCCCGATAGGCTCACCCGTTGCGGGATTGAATGATTGAAAACGGCGTCCGCTTTTGGCATTTTCCCACTTACCATTAATAAACATTTCTCGCTCTCCAAATTACACAGATTTCCGTCACCTTTAATACGCAATTGTTCGGAGCGTTTCTAATTCTTTAATTTTTTCTGCGGTTCGGAAATTTCCTCCTCGATGTTAATAATTTTTCTGGCATAATCGGCGTACTCTTCAAGCGGTGTCGTAAACCGCACCACCAGCTTGGCCCCGTCCGGCGACCCGCCGCCGTGCATACAACCGGGTACGCCGGAGCCGATGGTCAGCCATTCGGACAGGCGTGCGGCTTTAAACCGTGATTCGGCGGATCCGGCGCCGGCTTTCAGACATTTCTGAATAAGATGCCCGTACTGCGGATTGGTAAAATCCTTATAAGAGGGCATGCACCCGGTTTCGACGATTCCGCCGCCGATATCCTGAGTGAGTCGCTTTACTTCATATGGCAGGGTGGCCACCATAACTTTGTTGGTATGGGCGGTATGGAAGTCCGCAAAATAAGAACCGGATGGATGTTTGGTGCCCAAAGCGATCGCACCGGCCCCCAGGCCGTAGGTGATCGTATTGTTGACGGACATGGTGACCAGCTTGTCAGTAAACACTTTGGCCGACAGCCCATTTAGCCGTGCCATCAGGACCGACGCGCCGATCATCACATCCCCCTGTCCGGCGACACAGGCACCGATACAGGCGCGGTAATTGGCGGTGAAATATTGAATAACCTTCCCGGTGTATTTATACTCCTTGCACAGGAACACCCTTTCTTTGGGCACAAAAACATCTTCGAATAGTAGCCATCCCTGGGTAATACCCGTATCCGGCGTTTCGACAGCAGCGGTGTCCTCCAGCTCTCTCCGGTCACTGGGTCTGGTGGCCTCTACAATGGTCAACCCTTCAATATCTCTGGGCACAACACAGGCAAGCGCGTAATCCTGATCTGCCTCACCGTAGACACTGCCCGGCAGCAAAAAAATCTCCTGGGAAGCTGCCGTTCCGCAAATCATTAACTTGGCCCCGCGAATGACGATGCCGTCTTCCCGAACTTCCGTTATCCGCAGGTTGGTGTCGGGATCGGGCTGCTGGGAAGGTTTCAGGCTGCGATCGCCTTTTGCATCCGTGAGGGCCCCGGCGACTGTCAGCCCTTTGCTCTCAGCCGATAGGATCCAGTTTTTCAGTCGAAGTTGGTAATCAGTGCCGTTGGCCTCATCCATTTCACCACAAACGGCCCACATGACGTTCATGGCATTCCACCCGACGCAGACCGCTCCGGTGCAGCTGCCGGTGCGCCGATAATTCTGCCGTTTCATGCGCATATTGGCGATCAGATCTTCCGAACTCTGCATCATGGAGTTCCAGCGTAAAATTTTTTCGCCGGTAAAAGCTGAAGTCGTTGCGTAAATGTCTTTCAATGCCGGATCATTGGCTGCGTCGTAATTCAGCGCGTGGCTCTCCACCGTTCTTTTGGTGGCAGGATGGGTCGTAACATCTTCGATCAGCTCGCCAAACTTGAAGATATTCGGTCTGAGTTCGCGCAGCGCCTTTAGATAGTCTTCTCGTGTCTTTAGTGCCATGTTTTATCCCCTTTCGTGTCCTGACAGATGTTATCGATAAGGACAAAATTAATTTGGCTATTCGCAGGTATTTTTTTTCTCCTCGTACTGCTTTATTTGTTCGATCAATGCGGGCAAAAATTTTCTACAATCATCGACAATACCGTAATCGACCTGCTCAAATATCGGTGATTTGTCATCGTTGTTGATGGCGACCATTACCCGGGCGCCGACGATACCGACCATGTGCTGCTGCTCTCCCGACAAACCTACGCCGATATAAACCTCCGGGCTCACCATTTTTCCGCTCTGCCCGATCATGGTTTCCAGTTCGGCCCAGCCCTCATCGACCGCCGGCCGGGTCGAGCCTAAAGCGGCATTGAGCACTGCGGCCAGTTCGCATATATCCTTCCAACCATCGATATCGCCTGCCCCGGCGCCTCCTGCCACGATAGTGGAAGCGGTTTCAAGGGGCACGCCTTGTGGTTCTTCGCGGATGATTTCCAGAGTTTTAACGCGGCCGGGCAGATCGGTCGGGATATCAATCAGCACTATCTCGCCGGTACGAGAATCGTCCGGCTCGGGTGTCGCAAAAACGCCTTTAGCGGCGGTCGCCATCTGTGGCCGTTTTTCAGGGCACACGATTGAAAGCAAGCCTCCGTAGGCCGGTATGCGTTGCTCCAAAATCAATTCCTTATCAAGCACAAAATCGATGCAATGGGCGGTCAAACCGGTTTTCAAATGTGCGGCCACCAGCGGCGCCAGTTCCCGGCCCATGTCAGTTGAGCCGATGAGAATAATTTCGGGCTGTTGCTCTGAAGCAAGATTAACGGCGATCTGCGTATACAACTCGGGCTGATAAACTTCCAATTCGGGGGCATTACCCAGATAGACCCTGTCGGCCCCGGCGGCAATTAGCTGGCGCGCCGGTTGTTCAATTTTGTCCCCCAGCAAAATGGCTTCGACCAAAGTTCCCAGTTGATCTGCCAGTTTGCGGGCCTGGCCGATCAACTGCAGCGATACGGACTGCAGGTGGCAGTTAATTTGCTCGGCAATGACCCAAACAGCTCTATGATCAGTTCCCATCTATTCAAAACCTTTTCGTCTACAAACGATGGCATGTTATATCACTCCGGCTTCCACCAGTTTTTGCACCAGCATGTCTGTCTTTTCTTCACGGGTACCGGTTAAAATTTCTACCTGCCTTTTGTTTTCTTCCTGGGCGTTAAGCTCCGAAACGATGGTGGGAGAGCCTTTTAAACCCACAGATTCGGAGGATACGCCCAGTTCGTCGAGGCTCCAATGATCAATATCCTTTTTTCGGGCCTTGATAATTCCTGAGAAACTCAATGTTCTCGGCGTGTTCAATTCTCTGGTTACCGTAAAAACGGCAGGAAGCTTTACCTGCGCTAATCGGTACCCGTTTTCAACACTGGCTTTTACAATCCAGCTTGCGCCCTTACACTCGACGATCTTCTTTACAAGCGTTACAACCGGCAAGCCCAGAAATGTCGCAATTTCAGGACCCACCCATTCGGTGCTGCCGTCGCTGCTGGCCATGCCGCAAAATATGACGTCAAAGGAACCGATTTTTCGAATGCCTTTGGCAAGGGTAAAGGCGGTTGCGTAAGCATCCGCGCCGCCAAAAGCCGGGTCCGAAAGCAAATATCCCTGATCCGCCCCCAGCGCCAGACATTCTTTAACGATATTACCCGCCTCAGGCGGCCCCATACTGAGCACTGAAATGCGGGCCTCAAATTGAGCTTTGAGCTGGAGGGCAGCTTCCATAGCATGTTTATCAAGGGGATTTAACACCAACGGCACATCGCATCGTAGTAGGGTTTTGGTGTCCGGATCGATCTTTATATTGCAGGCCTCTTTAGGGTCGGGAACGGCCTTGACACATACGACAATATTGAGCATTTTTATTACCTCTTAAAAAGGGGATTGAGGTGTTCCTCATTCCCCAAACATCTAAGACAGCACCCAGCGTCCGATGATAACCTTCATGATATCTGAAGTGCCGGCTGACGGCCCGACCACATAGGAATCACGCAAAAATCTCGAAACCGCGTATTCCTCCATGCAACCGTATCCGCCATGGATATCCACTGCCATTTTGGCAGCTCTCTGGCAGGCTTCGGTGGTATAGTATTTGGCGACGGCAAATTCATTGCTGGAACGCTGGCCCTTATCCTGGATCGCCGCCGCGCGATAACCCAGCAACTGACCGGCTTCGAGATCGATTTTGAGATCCGCCAGTTTGTTCTGGATGGTCTGCAGGGCAGCAATCGGCTTGCCGTATAGTATCCTTTCATTGGCAAATTTAATAGACTCTTCCAGGCAGGCAGTCTGCAATCCTAAAGCAACGCCGACCATGCCCCCCCGGCCGACATCGCCGATGGCGGCCATTGTCACGCGCAACCCTTTGCCTTCTTCTCCCAGCATTTGAGTGGCCGGAATGCGACAATTTTCAAATGCCAGCTCACCGGTGTTGCAGCCGCGCATACCCACTTTATGCTCTTTGTGGGTGGCCTTCCATCCGTCCATGTCTTTATCCAGAACAAACGCACAAAATGCTTTGGGATTTTCTTCGTCTTTTGCCAAAACGGTAATCGTATCGGCAATGTGCGAATTGGTAATAAAGCACTTGCGACCATTGAGGATAAAATCGTCACCCTCCTTTTTATAAGATGATCGGATGCCGGTAGGGTCAGAACCACCTGTGGCCTCGGTTACCGCCGTGGTGGATAGCCGTTCGCCTCTCGCCAGACCGGGCAGATATTTCTTTTTGAGTTCTTCGCTGCCGAATTTAACAATCGGCTCGATCCCCAGAGCAAAAACCTGAAGCATCATGCCGGTGGCCACCGACACGCGGCTGATTTCCTCAACCGCAATCAGACGCTCGGTATACCCTAATCCCAGACCGCCGTATTCCTCCGGGATAGTGATGGCCATCATTTCGGCCTCGCCCAGCGCTTTTACGACGGCATCGCTAACCTCGCCCGTTTTTTCCATTTCATCCACGTAAGAGGCCACCTGGGTTTCCGCAAATTCGCGCGCTGCTTTTCGAAACATTTCCTGCTCTTCGGTGAACGTAAAATCAATCATTTTAATCTCCTCCTGCTAATAAATTTACATATCTCTATATTGCCAAATTCAGTCTCTGAGTTTATTGAGATAATCAATCAAGGAGTTAATGGATTTATCCAAAGCTTCATATGATCTATCCACACTGAAATTAACCGAAGCTCCTAGCATGCCGTTGAAGATTATCTCTGTAACGGTGGCGGTGTCATTGCCGCTGTATTGCATTGCAGGCGATTGGCCATTATCCAGTATTCTCTTGAGCATCGTCTTGAGGCCGACAAAGCCTTTCTGAACTTCCCTGGACAGGTGCGGACGTGAGTCACCCAATTCAACTGCAAACATAATAAATATGCATCCGCCGGGAAAATTTTCTGAGTCCAGGAGGTAGCTTTCCTTATAATTTAAAAGCAGCTGCTCAATTTTACTGATGGGGTCATCTATTTTATCCAGGCCTTGCAGGTTGCGTTCGCGCCAAATTCTGCGGGCTTCATTCAGAACCTGGAAGAAAAGGTCTTCTTTGCTTGCAAAATGATTGTAAAAACCGCCTTTGGAGGTACCGGCAGCCGAGAGGATATCCTGAATGGATGTGCTTATAAATCCATTAAGTGAGAAGAGTTTTAGAGATTCGTGAACGATGGTATTTTTAAGATTCAATTGACATAACCTCAAAATAAGGGTAAGACGGACCGGTCGGTCTGTTGTTAGCAACCCGGCACTATTTTGTCAAGTGCAGTTTCTGCTATCTGCCGGGCCGTTTGTTGTGAATTTCGTTTCAGCACGTTCCATAAAAAATGTTTCGTTTGATCGATATTTTTTACACGCCTATGCATCCAGTCAAATGAGGTGGGTCGATTATGACTATTTGACATCCCGGGCAATATGCGCCCTTCTGAGAAAAACAAGTTGCCCTTCCCCCGGAACCATAATTAGAGGAGGAATCCGTGGATTCGAAGAAGAATAATTATGAGATGAACCTCGATAAAAATGCAGCGAATTTCGTTCCACTTTCACCTTTGTCCTTTATCGAAAAGACCAAGGATATATATCCGAACTATCCCTCCGTAATATACGCCGATCGAAACTACACCTGGCTTGAAACCTATAATCGCTGTCTGAAATTTGCCAGCGCCCTTGAAAAACACGGCATTGGATTAGGGGATACGGTCTCAATTATTGCGGCAAATACGCCCGAAATTTTTGAAACACACTACTCGGTCCCGATGGCCGGGGCGGTTCTCAATACGATCAACACGAGACTCGAAGCCGATACCATCGCATATATTCTGGATCATGCCGACACGAAGGCATTTATTGTCGATACTCAGTTTTCTCCTGCGGTCAAAGAGGCCCTGACCCGGCTTGGAAAAGAAATTTTGGTGATTGATATTGAAGACCCGAATGCCAATTTGCAGAATGGCCAGGGAGAATGTCTCGGGGAATTTACCTTCGACGAATTTCTGGAAAAAGGGGATGCCGATTATCAGTGGAAGAGGCCCCTTGATGAGTGGCAGGCGATTACACTGAATTATACCTCCGGGACAACGGGCCGGCCCAAAGGCGTCGTCTACCACCATCGCGGCGCTTATTTAATGTCCTTGGGGAGCGTTATTGCATGGAATATGCCCAATCATCTAAAATATCTATATACGGTACCCATGTTTCACTGTAATGGATGGGGATACCCGTGGACGATTGCCGCTCTGGCGGGGACGGCCGTCTGTTGTCGATATATCATTGCCAAAGATATCTACGATCTAATCGTCGATCACAAAATTACGCATTTTGGCGGAGCGCCCATCGTTCTAAATATGATTGCCAATGCACCTGACAATGAAAAGCGCAAAATTGATCACAAGGTTTATGCCATGACGGCGGGTGCACCGCCGCCGAGCGCTATACTGGAGAAAATGGAGGGCCTTGGCTTTGAAGTGATGCATGTTTACGGCCTTACTGAAACATACGGGCACGTACTTCATTGTGCCTGGAATCCGGATTGGGATGATTGTTCCATGCGTCAGAAGGCCGAAATCAAAGCGCGCCAAGGCGTGAGGTATCCAATGATGGAAGAAATTGATGTTTTCGATCCCCTGACCATGGAAACGGTGCCAAGAGATGGTAAAACAATGGGTGAAATCATGATTCGCGGTAATACCGTCATGAAAGGATATTACAAAAATAAGGAGGAGACTGAAAAATCTTTCGAAAATGGATGGTTCCACTCCGGGGACCTGGCTGTCATGCACCCGGACGGCTACATCCAAATCAAGGATCGCTCCAAAGACATCATTATCTCCGGAGGAGAAAACATCTCTTCTGTTGAAGTCGAAAATGTCCTGGCCAAACACCCGGCGGTCTCTCTGGTAGCAGTCGTTGCCAAACCGCATGAGAAATGGGGGGAGACCCCATGTGCTTTTGTGGAGCTCAATCGCGGTTATGAAGAAACGACCGAATCTGAATTAATCGCTTTCTGCAGGGAAAGTATGGCCGGATTCAAAAGGCCTAAAAATATTGTCTTCTGTGAGCTGCCGAAGACTTCAACCGGTAAGGTACAAAAATTTGAATTAAGGAATAGGGCCAAGCAGATTTAATCCGTACCATCTTTCATCTACAGCGATTTGGGATAGAAATGAAAAAGGAATATGTAAGGATTTTACAGATGAGCAAAAAAAGTCTCATCTCTGAATCGGACACTTAATAGTGCCAGGATTCTTTCGAAAATGAGCACGAGTTAAAACCTTCAGTTGGAAACATGACCCGTTTAGGCCTTCATATTGACTATTGCCCGACCCTTATGTTTGCCATGCAACATTCGGTCGATGGCCTGATCCAGATCGGCCAGGGTAATTTCTTCCACGACCGTTTCCATCATTGGGATTTTCCATTCACCGGCGAGTTTCTCCCAGGTCTTAAGCCGGTTCGGCATCGGGCAATTTTGGGAATCGATACCCACGAGGCTGACCCCACGCAGGATGAATGGAAATACGTTGATCGGCAGCTCAGGTGAGGCCACATTACCGCAAGTGGTCACCACACCATTGGCATTCACAGATTTGATAGAAGTGGCCAGGATTTCTCCCCCGACTGTGTCGATGCTGCCTGCCCAGCGAGACTTGAGAAGCGGACGACCGCTTTGATCTGTGGCCTCTTCGATGCTGATGATTTGCTGTGCCCCGATTTCTTTTAGATATTTCAATTCATCTACCAAGCCATTGACGGCAACGACCGTGTAACCCAATTTGGACAAAATTGCCACCGCAATGCCGCCAACGCCACCAGTGGCACCCGATACCAGCACCTCACCATGCTCTGGCAAAATTCCCCCATGAACGATCAGTTGAAAGACCGACAGGGCTGCCGTAAACCCGGCTGTTCCATAGCACATGGCCTCTCTTAACGTCAGTCCCTTGGGCAGGGGAACCACCCATTGGCCGGGTACCCGAATATATTGGCCAAACCCCCCTGCCGTGTTCATGCCTAAATCATAACTGGTGACGATAACCTCATCACCGGGTTTGAAGGCGCTATCAGTGCTTTCCACCACCACACCAGCAGCGTCGATGCCGGGTGTATGGGGATAGCTGCGTGTTACGCCTTTATTGCCGCTGGCGGATAACGCATCTTTGTAATTCAAGGATGAATAGTGCACTTCAACCACAACGTCCCCCGGGGGGAGGTCATCTATGGTTTTGTTGAGGATCTGACGTGTGTATTTTTTATCGTCAGTTTCTTCTACTACCAAGGCCTTAAATAAATTGTCTGTCATCTTACCCTCCACAGGTGCCTGATTGATAGATATACTTTTTACCGAACACGCTCAATTGGTGATGAGGGTCATTGAGAACATTGTAGCTTCACCATTATTGCAGATATCATCTTTTGGCAATAAAAATCCTGACGCAATGCAGAGGTCATTTATGATTTTTCGGGGCTAACTTTTAAGATTTGTTTATATGAGATGAAAATTTTTCCAATGGTGGGTTATTAGCCCAGGTGAATCCCCATCATGATGGGGATTATTGTGAAGATTTGAACTGTTAATCCATTTCCAAAGCCAAATATAAAATATGAGAACAGGCTTTAGTCTTTGTAAATGGAATATAAATTTGGAAACCCCACCGCAAGAGGGTGCGGCGGTTTTGAGAAGATCGCGTGTGAGTGAGGCAGAGAGGAGCGGTTGCTCCTCTCTGCTTTGAAATCGCGGACTATTTTTCCTTTTTGATTCGCACGATGTGTTCTTTAACGCCCTTGGCTTCCTCCCGCAAATCTGCCAGATGCATTTCTAACGCTTCGATCCGTTGTTTTTTGCTCATAAATCGTGGCCGCGCATACGGGGGCTGGTCGCATCCACAATCACAGACAATTTGCGGGCCCCATCTCTGGGATCCATGATGACGAGTGGTCTGACAACACATAATATCACCTCCTTTCATTTATCATTTTTGTATATTCGCATATACTAATATTTAGAATAAAAAAAAATGGCCTTACCCTGCTATAAAATCTTCACCCAGCGTTTCTCGAAGCGCTTCGCGGTATTTTTCAAGTCCAGCCGGATCAAGCGAATAGTGCATAAAAGACCCACGACGATCCCCGGTTACCAAACCCGCCTGTCGTAGAATGCGCAGGTGCTGCGAAACAGCCGATTGAGTCACCCCGAGCTGGTGTGCCAGTGCGTTGACACATAGCGGTCCGCCCTCGCAGACCCCCGGCTTGCATTCGTTTAGCAGCTTTACCAATCGTAAACGCGTCGGATCAGACAGGGCCTTAAATATCTCAACCAGCTTTTCGACTTTGTCCATAACAATATATTAGTATATGCTAATACATCAATATTAAGCCGGCCCGACGCGTTTGTCAAGCCAAAATGGTTCAGCTTTTTGCATATGATTAAGAATATGTCCTGAAAGGCGACTCTAAAAACCCGCCTACTTAACCGTAGGACACTCAAGAAACAGCTCGTATGGGCATGTATGTTTGCAGTAGCCGTGGTCTAAACGTTTAAATAGCGTTGTAATGGCATCGCCCCGGTTTGCGATGATAAGATCCGGATTTAATTTTTCATAAAAACCCGCGGTCTTAAAAACCTGCATGACCGGCAAATGAATGCCCATCAATACGAGTTGAATGTTTTTTTCACCAATCTCTTCCAGAAGCGCTTGCAGCGCATCAATACCGGTCATATCGATATGCGTGACCGCCTGTAAATCCAGCAACAGAAATTTAATGGGTGTGTCGTGTTCGGCAAGACGTTCGAGCATGTGATCGGTTGTATATTCCGCGTTGGCAAAAAACATGACATTGTCGGATCTCAGATGCAATATCTGCGGGCAGCTCGGTTTGGCGTTAACATCGGCATTGACAAACATATTAAACTCAGGGTCTTTGGTAACCCTTACAATGCGCGGGTGCATGGTCTTCCATAAAAAATAGACCAGCGATAGCATCACACCGATCAAAAGGGCATAATCGGGTTTGGTCAACAGGGACAGCACAAAAACCACCAGGGCAATCACGATGGCTGGCCCCAGCAGCGATAAGCTGGTTTCAAATTCCAGGGGGGGCAATAAGGGTTGCGGTAAACCGCTGGGGATGTTGCCGATGATGGCAACGCCCTTTTCCTGAAGTTGAAATAGCCAGACAGCTACCGTGGTTATGACCAGCGCCAGCAGCCCGGCCGGAAAGTGGGGCCGAAATTTTTTAATGCCGTGAATGAGGCCAATGCAAACGCACCGATGATAAATGTAAAAATATGCAGGTTAAACAGGTTTTTAACCATATCCACCAGCATGGGAAAGATGAATTCGTGCCGCGAGACGGAAATACCCAGAAGATGAGGCAGTTGTGTGGCGCTGATGATCAACGCCGCGGCTGAGGTGAAGCCCTTGACCGCTGAGTGCGAAATAAAAGACATCAGTTCGCCCAGCCGTGAAAAACCCACCACAAGATAAATGATTCCGACAAGAAATGCCAGCAAATAGGCCAGTTGCACAAACTGCGCACTGCCGGGTTCGGCAATCGGCGAGAGTGTCGTGAGCACCAGCAGGCTCATAATGGCAATCGGTCCTGTTGCCAGTTGCGAGAGACTGCCCCAGAGCGCCGCAATAAAGGGCGTGATGGCCGCCGCGTAGAGGCCATGGACCGGCGGCATGCCCGCTAGCATGGCATAGGCCATGGCCTGGGGGATCAGCACCACGGCAACGGTAAGGCCGGCCATAGCGTCACGCTGCAAAAAGGGGATCTGATAGCCTCTGAGCCAATTTAAAAATGGGAAAAGACGGTACAATCGGGACTGCGATGAATCCGTTTGAGACATTATCATGTCCTGTCGTCCGGGTAGATGAGAACGTGGTTCAAGTGTATAACGCAGTTTGTAATTATCTGAGGGGTCGGGGAGTTTTCCTTAAATTGACGGCGGAATGAAATATCAGCGACTTCAGCGTGCAAACTCAGGCTTAAGGGAGTGTAGCGAAAGAACAGAATTCAAATAGAAAATAATGAGTTAGACCTAAAATCAAATTTTCGCTGTACCGTGGCTTTGGGGTCATTGCTGTTCTTTCGCAACGCTCCCTAAACCCTTCAGACAGTGCACGATTTCGCTGCTGATAATTCATTCCGTTATTATCAGGGGTTGGATGGAAAAACTCCCCGACCCCTTGTATCTGTAAATGCTTTTAATGATTAGGGAATGAAAAATTGAAATCCGAGAAAAATGAATTAAGATGATATTTTTTTTGAAAGAATGTGCGTAGCGCTGCCCAGGTACAACTCGGCGGCTTCGCCTTCGGTTTCTGAAAGGGTGGGATGCGGATGAATACTCAAGGCCATATCCTCGGCCAGGGCACCCATTTCAATAGCTAAAACGCCCTCGGAAATCAGCCCCTCCGTATTGCGGCCGCATATCCCAACACCGACGATACGACCGCTATCCGGATCAACCAGAATTTTGGTCAGTCCTTCGGGTGCGCCCATGGTGGTGGCGCGGCCCGAAAATTTCCAGGGAAATCGCTGAACTTTAACCGGAATGTTTTGAGCACGGGCCTCTTCCTCGGTCAGGCCGCACCAGGCGATCTGCGGATCGGTGTATACGACAGCCGGGATGGCCCGCACGTCAAAGGCGGAAGGTTGTCCGGCAATCACCTCGGCGGCCACCTTGCCCTCACGGGTGGCCTTATGGGCCAGCATCAGGCCGCCGGCCACATCCCCAACGGCAAAGATGCGCTCATCGGTGGTGCGCAGCCGGTCATCGACTTTGATAAATCCGCGTTCATCCCGTTCGACCTGCGTGTTTTCAAGTCCGATATCGTCTGAGCTGGCCCTGCGTCCAATGGCCACCAGTACCCGATCAAATGTCTGCTCGGGCTTTTCGACGTCACCTTCCAGGATAAGCGCCACCCCGTCATCTGTTTCCTGCATGGAAGCCACTTTGGTTTTAAGATGGATCGATTCAAAAATGGTGTTGAGTCGCCGGTGTAAGGGCTCGACCAGATCCGCATCAACACCTGCAAGCAGTCGATCTTCGAGCTCAACCAGCTTCACCCGGCTGCCCAGGGCCGCATATACCGTGCCCAGCTCCAGGCCGACATATCCGCCGCCGATGATGAGCAGTTTTTGGGGGACATCCGCCAGCGCCAGAGCGCCGGTGGAGCTCATAACGCGTCCGCCGGGTTTGAATTCCATGCCTGGAAACGGAATCGGTCGCGAACCGGTGGCAATAATGGCGTGCCGAAACTTCATATGGCTGACCTCGCAATCATACAATCGCGCCGTATCGGAACTTTCAAACTGCGCCCGCCCCTGCAGCACTTGAACACCGCGCCGCTGGCTTAAACTGACCAGGCCATTGGCCATCGTATCGATAACATTGGCTTTCCATTCCCGCAGGGCCTTCAGATCAATTTGGGGCTTGCCGAAGGTAATGCCCATGTTTTCGGCGCGCCGGGCATCATGGATCAATTCGGACAAAAAAAGAAATGTTTTGGAAGGAATACACCCCTTAAACAGGCACACCCCGCCGGGCCGTTGGGCCATATCCACCATGGTCACATCCAGCCCCAGATCGGCGGCCCGAAAAGCAGCCGCATAGCCGCCCGGCCCGCTGCCGATGACCATTAAATCCGTTTCCTGGGATAGCTCACCCATTACCATATCAAAACCTTTGGTTTGCCTGTCGTTAGTTGTCCGTCGTTCGTTTTTGTGCAGCCCGTTTCATGGCGCTTGGCGGTTGGCTGCTGGCTTCTCGCTTCTGGCATTTCGCTCATGGTCACTCACCGAGAATATAAACTGAAAATTTTTAACCTCGGCCAACATTGATCATATTTAACCGAAAATATTATAATTTCTTAAAACTAGTATTTCACTATCACCCAGACTAGTATATAATTTAGCCGTCTTTACGGTTGATTGAGCCGCATTTTAGCATCAATTTCGCTCCCCGCGATGATTATAATTCTTGTAGATATTCGTACAACAATATTTTGGCAATTATCAAATATATGACCTAGTACCAATTAAACTGTCGCAAGATTATGTCTTTGCTCTGTAATTGGGTGTCTCTAAAGTAGCATACGGGCTTAGCTATTTTAAATTTGATTGTTTGGGTTTAGAAATGAGAGATTTTTTTGATACGCTCGGCCGCACAAGGATTTTAGCCTTCGGCGTACTTGAAGTACGTTGAAGGCTGAAATCCGCGGAGAACACAGCGTATCGGAAAAATATCCATTTATAAACCTAAACAACTAGATCATGGATATGAGCAACTCATCCGGATCTTCCAGCGCTTCAATCACCGTTTTCAAAAATTGTATGGCGTCGGCGCCGTCCAGCACGCGGTGATCGATACACAACACAATCGGCATAATCAAACGCGGGGCAATTTCGTGCTCACCGTCAGTCTTTTCGACAACAGCCGGTTGCAGGCGTCCCTGGCCCATACCCATAATGGCCACCTCGGGGAAATTGATGATCGGTGCAAAATAACCCCCGCCCATGGCACCGGCATTGGTGATCGTAAATGTTCCGCCCTGCAGGTCCTCGAGCGCAACTTTGCGGGATCGCGTCCGCTCAACCAGATCGTGCAGTTCGATGGCAAGCTCTTTGATGCTTTTGCGATCCACATCGCGGATCACCGGCACGATCAGGCCGTTTTCCGTATTGACTGCAACGCCGATGTGAAAATATTTTTTATAGACGATCTCACCGGCGGTGACATCCAGGGTGGCATTAAACTGCGGATACATCTTAAGCGCTGTGGCTACCGCTTTGATGGCAAATACCGTCATCGTCAGGCGACCGCCTTCGGCCTCGATATCGGCTTTGTGTTTCTGACGAAACGCTTCCAGTTTGGTGATATCCACCTCATCCTGACTGGCCACGTGGGGTATTTGAGACCAGGCAATCACCATTTGTTTGGCCGTTGCCCGGCGAATCGAGCGAAACGGCACCCGTTCAACCGGTCCCCAGCGCGAAAAATCGGGCAGGCTCGGGGGTGGAATGATTATCTCAGCCCCCGCGGCTTCCGCAATACCCTCGGCAACTGCCGGCGGCCCGGCTGCATCCGGGCCCTTTTCAGCAAAAGCGCGCACATCATCAGCGCTAACCACCCCGCCGGACCCGGTGGGCGTCACCTGGTGAAGATCAACATCCAGTTCCCGCGCCAGGCGGCGCGTCGCCGGTGAGGCCGGTACCGGCCCTTTTGTTTCCCCGGTTTTGGCCATAGGAACAACTTCGGCAATTTCAGGGCTTTCGATGGGTACCGCTTCAGGTGCCGGCACCTCTGCCGTTTCGGCTTCTGTGTCATTGCTGAAGGTCATCATGACATCCCCAACCTTGACCGTATCTCCGGGCTTAACCAACACTTCGGCCACTGTCCCGGTAAACGGCGACGGAATTTCCACCGCGGCTTTATCGGTCTCAACTTCCAGGATGATATCGCCTTCTTTGACCTCCTGGCCCACCGAGACATGCACGGCAAGCACCTCACCCTCATGAACGCCCTCGCCTAGATCCGGCAATTTAAACGCTCTGGACATGTTCCCTCTCAATGGTGGCTATCATTTCCTTTCAAAATTAACCTATGCGCTTATTCAATATGTACTTTGGTAACGCTCCGGGCTCTGTTTCTGTCTTCTGTATTCTGTCTTCTGTCCTCTGTTTTCTGTCCTCTGACTTCTGTATTTACTTGACTGCCATCACCTTTCTGGCAGCTTCCAGTATGCGTCCGGCATCGGGTAAATAAGCCTTTTCACGGTTAAACAATGGAATAACAATGTCATATCCGGTCACCCGCTCGATGGGGGCCTCCAGATAGTAGAAGGCTTTTTCCATCAACCGCGAAATAATTTCGGCTCCGGGACCAAAACTGCGCGGCGCTTCATGAACCACCACCGCCCGGCCGGTTTTTTTAACCGATTGGACCAGAAGTTCTTCAGAAAACGGTGAAATGGTCAGCAAATCGATGACATCAGCTGCAATACCGTCTT
>JAHEIW010000064.1 GCA_024639185.1 Deltaproteobacteria bacterium
CACCGATGCGGCGGCAATTCAGGCGAAAGTCGCCAAGCATAAAGAAGCCGCTTTTTATGACGGTCAGTTGAAGGCCGCAGAATTTTTCATCCATGCAATACTGCCGGCCACCATCGGAAAGATGAATGCCATTGGGGCGCCCAACCCGGCTGCCATCAATATTCACGAGCGGTCGTTCGGGGGGTAGGCCTCAGAAAACAGATGTCAGAGGACAGAGATCGAAAATAATGGTACATTTTATCAATTTTCTGAGTTTTCATCTGTCTTCTGTTTTCTGTCCTCTGGCTTCTGTAGTACCGACACCTGAACACTTTTTAGGACCTTAAACCATAAACTAGTGTTGTGTCCCAAGAATAATCTACAATTATTTTTGAAATACAAAGGTCATTGCGAGGAGTGAAACGACGACGCAATCTTATGAAAGTGCCTTGCAGGCAGTGCATTAAAGACGAAGAGATTGCTTCGCTGCGCTCGCAATGATCGTTTTAGCGTTGAAAAATTATTAAAGGAACATGTGGGACACAACACTAACAACAAAGGAGTAAACTATGAAAGAAGTGGTCATTGCTTCGGCCTGCAGGACGGCCATTGGCGCTTTTGGTGCAACTTTAAAGGACAGCCACGCTGCTACCATCGCCAGTGTGACGATGAAAGCCGCTGTGGAAAGAGCCGGCATCGATGCAGCCCTCATCGATGATGTACGCTTTGGCTGCTGTATGGAGCCGGTGGACACCTTAAATGTGACCCGCATCGCAGCGCTTTTAGCCGGCATACCGGATCGCGTTCCGGCGGTAACGATCAACCGGGTCTGCATTTCCGGCATGGAAGCCGCTTTATCCGGCATGGCCATGATCCAGGCTGGTATGGCGGAAGTTATTCTGGCCGGCGGCGTCGAGCACATGTCCGGAGCGCCCTATTCACTGCCCGGTGCCCGTTGGGGGTACCGCCTGCAGGATCAGCAATGTATCGACAATTTGATCCGCGGGTTGCACTGCGGATCCCACATCATCCCTCACCCGGAAGACGGGCCGGTGGATGCCGCAAAGCCGCCGCTTTCCTATTTTAAGGGCAAACCCTACATTATGGGGCATACGGCCGAATTTGTGGCCCAGCATTTAAATATCAGCCGGGAAGAAATGGACGAAGTCGCGCTGCGCAGCCATAACAACGTTGAACGCGCCACCCAAGACGGGTCGTTTAAGGCCGAAATTGTTCCCATGGAAATTTCGCAACGAAAGAAAAAACCCATCATTTTCGACAAAGACGAGCATTTCAGACCGGGACTGACCCTGGCAGATCTTCAAAAACTGTCGCCGGCTTTTGTGCCCGACATCGGCACGGTGACCGCCGGAAACGCCAGCGGCATCAACGATGGATCTGCGGCCATGATCATCATGTCCGCAGAAAAGGCCAAGGATCTTGGCATTCAGCCGTTGGCCCGCATAAAGGCCATCGGCAAAGGCGGCTGCCATCCATCGATCATGGGGCTTTCTCCGGTGCCCGCCGTTGAGGATCTCATCAGGCGCAGTGGTATCCAGTTGGCCGATTTTGAGCTGATTGAAATCAATGAAGCCTTTGCCGCCCAGTATCTGGGTTGTGAAAAGGAGCTGGGCTTGAACCGGGAGATCACCAATATCAACGGTTCGGGAATCGGCCTCGGGCACCCGGTGGGCGCCACCGGCGCCCGCATTATGATCAGCCTGCTATATGCCCTCCAACAAAAGCAGAAAAATCTCGGACTGGCCACCCTTTGCGGCGGTGGGGGGGTGTCGATGGCCTGCGCCATCGAAATCATTTAAAGCGTCATTTTTTTCCCGAGGGCTTTGTTCCAACCCGACTCATAATGCTTACGTACTAACATGTGCGCTCCGCTTTTTTGCCGGGCTGAGCCTCGCCCTCAGAAAAAAACGAAAGCTTTAATTAAAAATATAAATCGATATCTCATCAGATACCATTAGAATCTCATTTGATAATCCTAAATGGAGGAAGAATGATGAAAAAGTATATGCGGGCTACAGGCATCGGATTGGTGTTCTTGATTTTTCCTTTTTGCGCAATGGCGGTGGATTGGCTGGCGCAAGCTGACAAAATTTATGATCAGGGCGGACTTGAAAATTACAAAAAGTCCATCCGCATTTACATAAAGGCGGTTGAAAAACAACCCGATGATTATGAGGCTGCCTGGAAATGCGCCCGGGCCCACCGCGAGTACGCCGATAAAGCCAAAAAGAAAGGGATAGAAGGTTGGAAGGATATTTGTGCCCAATACGGTAAGGCCGGGATGCAGTATGCTCAGAAAGCGATTGACCTGAAACCACAGCGCCCGGACGGACATTACTATTACGGTCTGAATGTCGGTGTTTATTCTGACGGCGTCAGTATATTCACCGCTCTGAAAGAAGGCTTAAAAGACAAGACCCAGAAAAGTTTTGAAGAAACATATGAGATCAACAAATTGTATAAGGATGGCGGCCCGATGCTTTCTTTGGGCCGCTTCTGGGCAGTATTGCCCTGGCCGCTGCGCGATCGCAAAAAATCCCTGGCGTATTACCGCGAGTATCAGGAAACCCAATATTTTGCCACCAACACCGAAGCCCAACTTTTTTTGGCGGAACTCTTAATTCAAATCGGCGGAGATGAAAACAAAGGCGAAGCCAAAAAATATCTGGAAAAAGCGCTTAAATCAGATGACCCTTATTTCTCAGATTGGGCCAAAAAGTTGCAGGCTAAACTTTAAAGCAACGACAGGATAATCGAGATCGGGTCGTTGACGCTGCCCCAACAATACCGTTACAGGCGGGGTGCCTATTCAGAACCTCAGTCGGGTGCAGTGCCGTCAAATTTTTGGCAGTCATAAGAAACGATGTTTCCGATCCGATTTCCGTCTTTGGTGGTTTCATAGGATATCCCGCAGACCGAATCTTTACCTCTTTCCTTGACGCTGAACATGGCCTGATCTGCCAACGCCAAAAGATCTGATAGGGTTTCGGCATCATCTGGAAAAGTCGATACGCCCAAACTGGAACTCACATGAACGTTTAAGCCCACTTCCTGAAGGTAGATGGTCTTTTTAATGCGCTGTCGGATGGTTTCGGCCCGATCCAATGCCTTCTGCTTGTCAAATCCAGGCAAAACCAGCACAAATTCATCGCCGCCGTAAGCCACGCCGTAAGCGGGTGTTTGCAAGTTCTTTTTAATAGTGGCAGCTATTTCCTGAAGTGCCTTGCTCGCATTCAGATGCCCATAGGTGTCGACCACCTGCTTGAAATTATCAATATCCATAAATACCAGAGAAAATACACGGCCGCTCGACGCGCTTTTTTTAATCAATTGCTCCAGGTTATGGTATAGATGCCGGGTGTTGTAAAGACCGGTTAAATTATCGTGGATGGCCAGATTTTTATATTTCTGTTTGCTTTTTTGCAGGGCTTTTTGAACGCGTTTAAGATGTTCTTCGGCTTCCATTTCTTTGGTCACAATGGTTAGATTGCCGATGGAGATAAAGATATTATCCTTTTTGAAAGGCTTTACGCGAGCCTGATCCTTAAGCCAGTATGATTTACCATCAGCTGCCACTATTTTGTATACCGCTTCGAGAATGCCGCTTTTTTTTACCTCTTCTCTGAGTTCGGATTTGCGCTCGATAAGTTCATCACTCTTCAAGATCACTTCCTGCATATCTTCGGGTCTGTCTATTTTTGAATAGATATGGCGCTCAACAATGCAATTTCTGAAAAAATCGGAAGCATCTGCATAATCACAGCCCAGCAGCTGGATGAGCTGTTCTCCGACAAACTCATACCAGATCACATGCTGTGTTTCCTGCCATGCGGCAATATAAGGAATAGCGGGGGTTTCCAGTCGGTCGAATCTTTGAAAATCCTGGATGCAATGTGCGATATGGTCTTTTAACGACTGGCTGTAGTTGCCCTTTAAAATATGGCCAGTGTAACCGTCGGGTATCTTATGACGTGACATGCAGGCAGTCCAATTCTTTTGAATTTTCGTAAGAATTCGGCAGTGCTGGCTTTCTCCTGAGGGGGCAAATCTCGGAAGTCGAACCGGGTGTGTTGCATTAAATAACAAGAAGAATACGAGATATAGTTGTTGATTTTTCTTTTATATACCACATCTTGTGCCGGATCAAGTTTAAAATGAACAAGCATCTATACCACGCCATGCGTGTCGAACATTTTCAACGTTCTGGTTTCGCCCTGCAAAGTCGCCTATTGGAATACCACATATGGTGTTTCTGCTATAATATTGACTATATGTTGCGTTATATGATATAAATTGATCAATCTGGCGTATCGTCACAGCGCAAAATTATCGAAAAAGCTTAATTAAGGGCGTAGAACCCATTTTTGAGGATTGAATATGCCAATTGGAAACGTGGTCTACCTGCATGAAAGAAAGATAAAGCCTCTTATTAATTTAAGAAAATTTCCGCGAAAGCCGTTTCGCCGCGCCACCATTTTTGCCTGCCAAAATCGATATTACGCCGGTTTGACCCAAAATATCAGCAAAGGCGGTGTATTCATTGAAACGCGCAATCGATTTGCGGAAGGAAAAATCATTACACTGGTCATTTCCCGCACGAAAATAGAAAAAGGCGTGATGCTCAAAGGCCAGGTTATCCATCGCAACCGACGCGGCTTTGGCTTGAAATTTCTGAGTTTGATAAAAAACGGTAAAGAATACCACCTGAATCCTGCATGAAAATTAATGCGAAGTTGGTATTGTCTTTCATGGCAGCGCGTCAAGCAAACTATAGAGGTACAAAAAAGTACCTGTAAAATGAATCAAAATCATTTTATCGCATTAATTTTCACCCTTTGGGCGAGCCGTAGGCTTCCATCTGCTGCGTTATTCAGGGCGAAGCATAGGTTACTATAGCTTCGCCCTGAAGTGCCTTGCATATGAAAGCCTACGACTCGTGCAGAATTCAGTATCTGCTAATTTGAAACCCCATAGGGGCTTGACGATCTTTATCCGCCATCTGTGTGGCGGATTACCGCTTGCTTCTGGCAGCTGACTTCCATCTGCCTGAGGTAGGTAAACCTCGATTTATCTGCCTCTGACAAGCAAGCGCTTAATTCAGTTTTCGCCCACCTTATCCGCTCCTATAAACTTATCGATTAAACGAATCATTTCTTCGATCTGCTCCGGTGATTTCCAAACAATTTCAGGATCGGCATTAAACCAGGTCAGCTGGCGTTTGGCATAGCGCCGATGATCGCGCTTGACGACGCGCAAACACTCGCCTATCGAAATCCGCCCCTGGATCGTTTCCACCAGATGACGGTAGCCGATGGATTGCATGGCTTTGAGGTCGGCTGCATACCCGCGGGCCAGCAGATTTTTGACCTCATCAAGGAATCCGGCCGCAAACATGGCATCAACCCGTTGATTGATGCGCTCATATAAAAGCTCACGCTCCATTTGTAGACCTATTTTTAAAGCATCCAAGGATTGCTCTGCAAATCCATGCTCACGATGATGACGCGATAGCGGTTTGCCGGATGTTTCCACAACTTCGAGGGCACGCAAAATGCGATAGGTGTCATTGGGATGCAGCCGCTGGGCCGTTTCAGGATCCAGGCGGTGCAGGCGCCGGTGTAGGGTGTTGATGCCAAGTGTTTGCGCTTCTGCCTTTAACTTTAAACGAATGTGCGGATCTGAGACATCGTCATTGAACAGGCCAAACAGCAGCGCTTTGATATACAGCCCCGTTCCCCCGACGACGAAAGGCAGAATATCGTGCTGGCAGAGCCCGGTAATAATTTGTCGGGCACTCTCGGCATACCGGGCGGCATCAAAGGGTTCATCCGGTGTGACGATGCCGACCATATGGTGAACCACTCGCGTCTGTTCCGCAATCGTGGGTTTGGCGGTGCCGATATCCATGTATTTGTAGATCTGCATGGAATCCGCACCGATGATGTGACCATTAAAGAGCTCTGCCAGCCGAATGGCAACGCTGGTCTTGCCGATGCCGGTGGGGCCACAGACGACGATGATTTTAGGCTTACCATTTGCAGATTTCATACAGCATTTCCGGGAGAAACATAATTAAAGCAGGAATAGGAAATTCTTCATTTCAAATTTGTCATTCCCGCGCAGGCGGGAATCCAGAAATTCTTTGTGGCAAAAACTGGACGCCTGCCGACTAAAGGGGTCGTTAAAATAAAATAGCGATCATTCCTCGTGTCATACCGGCCCTGGACCAGGTTCTGAATGACGAATTCGGAATCCGGGAAGTTAAGATCATGCTATCACGCTGGATTCCGGGTCAAGCCCGGAATGACAGGCCGGCCGTTTGAGCCGGTTTAGCCGGTTGAGCCGGTTAAAATACAGGATAAATCTGATTTTACTTTAACGGGAATACGGGCGAACGGGCCAGCGGCCAGCAGCCAGCAGCCAGATGCTATCCAAAGTTTTTTAATTTGAAACGCTCATTTTAGGAAGCCAATTTGAGCGCTTGTCGAGGTTGCCGCAGCTACACGGCAGATGACGTTCCGCTATAGTCTACTATGCGGAACGGCATCTAACACAGTAGATGCGGTGAGATCGGCAAGCCCCCATGGGGTTTCAAATTAAAAAATAAAAAATAGGACAGAATTCCTTTGCTATAAATATTCCTATTTTTTAATTTGAAACGCTCAAAATTTGCCTGCCGACCTGATGTGACATTGCCCACACATCAACGGCCCCTTTTTTTGATCACGATGACAGTTTTTGCAGTTGGTATGGAAGGCCTTGACTAGCCCGGGCCTGGCACCAACGTCCTGCAGTTCATGGCAGTCCGCGCAGCGCTGGTCTTCGGAAGATTCATCCTCCAGGCGCTGGCCCTCCGCATAGACATGGTGGCATTCATTGCACTCCTCGATAGAGGCCAGCTCATTGTGCTCGTCATGTTTAAAAACCGCCGGCGGTCGCTGCGGTTTTTCGAAAACCGAGTTATCAATAACGGTCATATCTTCCTGGGCAGAAGCGGCAGCCGGGTTGACCCAAAGCAGCGCAAATGCAGCGCAGATAAACACGTACGGTCTCCGCATTCAACTATCTCCTATTACTATCGCAGCTATCCCTGAAGGTCCTGTTACGCATAAGGATCGTTAATGAAGTCTCCCACCAAATGGTGGTACCCAACCGGTTGACCCATCGGATCAGATTTTATAGCCGATCCCATAAACGAATGCAACCGGGGCCATTGAATTAAAGCGCAAATTGTAGCCTTCAAGCATGGCGCTGCCGCATTGATTCGGCATTCCGACTGTGGCGGGCAAGCGGCAAAATGAAGTTCATTTATTTGTTGACTAAGATTATGATATTGCAAGCAATTCTAATGTAAGCGTCTGTCATTTTTCCGCGGAATTCCCACCAAAATTCGTTGACAAAAGGATGTTAAATTTATATTCTGCTTTTCTTTGCCAAAAGCCGGCGAAGTTCGCATGATCGTTAAATACAGTTACCGTATAAAGATAATTCGACAAAATTTTTAGGAGAAAGCGTCAATGCCCAAAAAAGTAATCGGATCAGCAATGGTCATCGGAGGCGGTATATCGGGAATGCAATCAGCGTTGGACCTGGCGGATTCAGGCTACTATGTCTATCTGGTCGAGAAAGGTTCTTCCATCGGCGGTGTGATGTCGCAGTTGGACAAAACCTTTCCCACCAATGATTGCGCCATGTGAATTATTTCACCGAAACTGGTCGAGGTCGGCCGGCATCTGAATATTGAGATCAAAACCCTCAGTGAAATTAAAAACATCAAAGGCCGTGCAGGCAACTTTCAAGTCGAACTGATTCGGCAACCGCGCTATATCGATGAATCTTTGTGTATTGCCTGCGGCGCCTGCGCTGAAAAATGCCCCAAAAAGGTGGTGGATCCCTACAACGCCGGGATCGTTAAACGCAAATCCGCCTATGTCGAATATCCCCAGGCGGTTCCCTTGAAATACTGCATCGACGGGGACAGCTGTATTTACATCCAAAAAGGCAAATGCGGGGCCTGCAAAAAGATATGCCCCACCGATGCGGTCGATTTTGACCAGCAGCCCCAGACCGAAACCCTGCAGGTGGGCTCGGTGGTGCTGGCACCGGGTTTTGCCCCATTTGATCCCTCAAAATTTGATAACTACCAGTATTCCAAGCTGCCCAATGTCATGACCTCGCTGGAATTCGAGCGCATCCTGTCCGCATCCGGCCCCACCATGGGGCATGTGACGCGCCAGTCCAAAGACAAGGCCGAGCCCAAAAAAATTGCCTGGTTCCAGTGCGTGGGTTCCCGGGACATGAACAAGTGCGACCACTCATACTGCTCATCAGTATGTTGCATGTATGCCATCAAAGAGGCTGTTATTGCCAAAGAGCATGTCGGTGACGACCTGGACTGCGCTGTCTTTTTCATGGATATCCGCACCCCCGGCAAAGATTTTGAGCGCTTTTACGACAATGCCCGCGAAAAACACGGTATCCGTTTTATCCGCAGCCGGGTGCACTCCGTCGACCCGGTTCTGGGAACAGACGATCTGGAAATCCGTTACGTGACCGAAAACGGCGAGATGGTCAGCGAGAACTTTGACTTGATTGTGCTGTCCATCGGCATGGAGACTTCACCGGAAGTCATCGAGCTGGCCAAAAAGCTGACGATCGATCTGACGGAGGGTAATTTTTGCCAGACCTCCAGCTTTGAGCCGGTGGCAACCTCCAGAAAGGGTATTTACGTCTGCGGTGCCTTTCAGGGTCCCAAAGACATCCCCCAATCGGTGGTGGATTCCAGTGCGGCCGCCAGTGCCGCCGGCGAAATTCTCAGCTCGGCCCGCAATACGCTGATTAAAAGCAAAGAGGTGGTGCCCGAGGTTAATGTGGTCAACGAGCGGCCCCGCATCGGCGTATTTGTGTGCCATTGCGGCATCAATATCGCCGGCGTGGTGGATGTGCCTGCGGTAGCCGAATACGCCGGCACCCTGCCCTACGTTGAATTTGCGACCGACAATCTGTACTCTTGCTCCCAGGACACCCAGGACACCATGGCCAAAATCATCGCGGAAAAGGGCTTAAACCGTGTGGTCGTGGCAGCCTGCACGCCCAAAACCCATGAGCCGCTGTTTCAGGAAACGTTGATCAACGCCGGCTTAAATAAATATCTGTTTGAGATGGCCAATATCCGCAACCAGGATTCCTGGGTGCATAAGAACAATCCGGAGCTGGCCACCAAGAAAGCCAAAGACCTGATCCGCATGGCGGTGCACAAAGTGGCGTTAATGGCCCCGCTCAAAGAGGCGGAACTCGAGATCAATCAAGCTGCCATGGTGGTCGGGGGCGGTATTTCCGGTATGGCGGCTGCCAGAAGCCTGGCACGTCAGGGATATCAAACCCACATCATCGAAAAAGACACTCAGCTGGGCGGTCAGGCCCGCAAGATTTTCCGCACCGCATCCGGTGACAGTGTGCCGCAAAAACTGGCCGGATTGATCGACGAGATCCAGAAAAATAAAAATATTCACATTCACCTTGAGACTGAAATCAGACAGGTGGAAGGGTTTGTGGGCAATTTTGAAACCACTCTGGCTGTCAACGGAAATGAAGATATCCTCAACCACGGAGTGGCCGTAATGGCCACCGGAGGCGCTCCGTATCAGCCTGAAGAATACCACTACGGCAAAGACCCGCGTATTCTCACCAGCCTGGAGCTGGATCAAAAGTTCATCCAAGATGATGCAGCCCTGAAGGATATAAACACGGCCGTATTCATCCAGTGCGTGGGTTCCCGCGAACCGCAGCGACCGTATTGCTCGCGGGTGTGCTGCACGCATTCGGTCGACAACGCCCTGGAGCTCAAAAAGCTCAACCCGGATATGGATGTATTTGTGCTTTACCGGGAGTTGCGGACGTACGGCGAGCGCGAAGTGCTCTACAAACAGGCGCGTGAAGCCGGGGTGATTTTTATTCGCTTCAGCCTGGAAAACAAGCCCGAAGTTGTCAGCGAGGGGGATAAACTGTTTGTGCGGGTCATTGACCATGTCATCGGGCGACCGGTTGAGATTGAAACCGACCTGATCAGCCTGGCGACGGCCATTATACCCAACAATGCGAATGATCTGGCGACGTTTTTCAAAGTGCCCATAAACGAAGATGGTTTTTTCGTAGAACGCCATGCCAAACTGGGGCCGGTTGAATTTGCCACCGACGGTGTATTTTTATGCGGCATGGCGCATTATCCCAAGCCCATCGATGAATCCATCGCCCAGGGACAGGCCGCAGCATCTCGCGCCGTAGCACTGCTGGCGCGCGAGACCATTTTCACCAGCGGTACCATTGCCGAAACAGACCCGGCGTTGTGCAGTGAGTGCGGGGTGTGTGTGTCGGTTTGCCCGTATTCGGCGCCCTCATTTACTGAAGAAGGGCCCTTTGCCGGCCGAGCCCAGATCAACCCGGTGCTCTGCAAGGGGTGCGGGCTGTGTGTGGCATCGTGCCGCTCAGGGGCCATTCATCTGAAAGGCTTTGACAACGACCAGATTTTTGCTCAGATTTTTGCATTAAGTAAAGCGGTATGATATTGAACACCAAAATTGACTAAAGTGAACTAAAGTGTGGAGTGACTAAAGTTATAGTGTCGCTCCGCTCCATCTTTAATATAAATGATAGCATTCCTTCACTTTAGACACTTTAGATCATTTCCAACTTTAGCGCACTTGTTAAAAGGAGTATCAGAAATGACCGATTGGGAACCCAAAATCGTTGCCTTTTTGTGCAACTGGTGCAGCTACGGTGCGGCCGACCTGGCCGGTGTTGGGCGGATGGAATATCCATCCAATATCCGCGTGGTTCGCATCCCCTGCACTGGCAGAATGGATCCTAAGTTTTTTATGGCGGCCCTGCGTGAGGGCGCCGACGGTGTCTGGGTATCCGGGTGACATCCCGGCGAATGCCATTACCTGGAAGGTAATTATTACGCTCGCCGCAAGTTTGCCCTGTTTCAAAATCTGATGGAGCATATGGGAATCGAACCCGGCCGCCTGCAGTTTTCCTGGGTCTCTTCGGCAGAATCGACCAAATTTGTCCAGGTGGTCACCGAAGTTACCCAGGCCATCAAAGAACTGGGACCGAATAAAACGTTAGTCAAATCCATTCCAGAGGTTGCTTAAGATGTTAGGCTATATTGATAAAATCAAGGAAGTCTCCAAACGGCTCCTGGAAGAAGGCCAGGTGGAAATGGTCATCGGATTCCGCAAAGGAACACTCTCGATGATGAACGAGCCCCATTTTGCCAGAACCCCTGCAGAGGTTCAAAACTTCGTCTGGGACAGCAATTGCGGCATCAACCTGTGCAATTACCTGACCAATCGTACCGAAAAAATCGGCATTCTGGCCAAAGGATGTGATTCCCGCAATATTGTTACCCATATCATTGAAAACAAAATCAAGCGGGATCAAATCGTCATTATCGGTGTCCCCTGCAAGGGCATGATCGATCGACGTAAAATGTCTTCCCTGTTTGAGGGTGAGATTGATGACGTCATCGAAGATGAACATAACATTACCGTCAAAGGAGCGGGTTTTGAAAAAATCTTAAACAAAAAGGATGTGCTCCAGCAAAACTGTGCTGTTTGCATTCACCGCAATCCGGTCATTTATGATGAACGGGTAGCCGATCTGGTCGACGAGCAAACCGATATAGACCGCTATGCGGATGTGCGCGAAATTGAAGCCCTGTCAGCGCAGGAAAAAGCGGCCTACTTTGAAAAACTCCTGGAGCCCTGCATTCGGTGTTATGCCTGCCGTAATGCCTGTCCACTGTGTTATTGCCCGACCTGTTTTACCGACGAATCCCGACCGCAATGGGTGGGCAAAGGTCAGGATACTACGGATGTGAGCACGTTCCATTTCCTCAGAGCGTATCATTGCGCCGGTCGCTGCACCGATTGCGGCGCCTGCGAGCGTTCGTGCCCGGTGGGTATCAATATGCGTGTTTTTACCAAAAAACTGGAAAAGGATTGTCTGGAGCTGTTCGGCTGGGAAGCCGGTCTGGACCCGGATGTGCGCCCTCCCCTGGATACTTACAAACCCGGTGATCCGGATGATTTTATAAAGTAATACAGGTCCGTTGTCCGTCGCACGTTGTCCGTTGCCATCCCAACGAACAACTAACAACTAACAACTGACAGACTAAGGTAGTCATCATGACAATCGTTCAGATAGACAAGGAGAATTGGGAAAGCAGTATTAAAAAATTATTTGGAGCGTACCGTCTGTTCGGTCCGGTCAAAGAAGCGGATTTCCACAATTTTAAGCAGCTCGAAGCCGGACAATTGCCGGATTTAAGTTGCTTGAACACCCGTCTGTCACCCAAATCGATCATTTATCCCCAGACGGAAGTCATGTTCAAATATACGCTGGATGAAAACGAGGAAGACCATCACATCCTCAAGGAAGTCGATAAAGACTATTCGCCGCAGGCGGTTATGGGTATCCGCCCTTGCGACGCAAAAGCCTTTGAGCTGGTCAGACTCAATTTTGACAGCCCCGATTATAAGGACCCGTATTGGCTCAATGCCTATACGGCTACCACCCTGGTGGGGCTGGCCTGCGAGTCGCCGTGCAAAACCTGTTTTTGTACGACTGCCGGCTGCGGCCCCTATCATGAAGAAGCGCTGGATGTGCTGCTGATTGACCATGGCGACCAATACTGGGCTAAAGTTCTCAGCGACAAGGGTGACGCGTTTGTGACAGCCGCCGGTTGGACGGATGCAGTTGATGAGCAGCCCGCCATAAAGGAAATTGAGACCAAAAAAAAGACCGCCGAAGATAAAATTTCGGCTTTTGTAAAGACCGACAACCTGCGGCAAGTCGATACCAACGAATTATACAATGCAAAATTCTGGGAGGAGGTTTCCTTTTCATGCATTAATTGCGGCACCTGTACCTATGTGTGCCCGACTTGCTGGTGTTTTGATATCCAGGATGAAAACCGCGGCAGTCAGGGTTGTCGCATACGCAATTGGGACAGCTGCATGTACCCGCTGTTCACCCTGCATGGTTCCGGTCACAATCCGCGGGGCACAAAATTGCACCGGGTCCGCCAGCGATTTATGCATAAGCTTAAATACTATGTCGATAAATATGATGCCGGCATACAATGTGTCGGATGCGGCCGCTGCGTCCGCCTCTGCCCGGTGAATATCGACATCCGCCGCGTTTGCGGATATATGAACGGCCACGTCGCTTCAGCGGAAGCATGCGAGGTATAGACAATTGAATATTTAAGATTACATATTGAATATTCAATTAACATGGGGGGTATCGTGTTAAATCCTTATCTACCTTATCCGGTTCGCATCGATAACATCAGTATTGAAACCGAAGATAAGAATTTGAAAACATTTAGATTTGTCTTCTTAAATCCGGAAGATGAAGAAAAATTCAGCTATCACGCCGGTCAATTTGCCGAACTGTCTGTGACCGGCAAAGGCGAAATACCGATTGGAATTGCCTCATCGCCGACAGAGAAAGGCTATGTAATGTTTACCGTCAACAAGGTGGGGCTGGTATCGTCATACCTGCACGCTATGAAAGAAGGCGATATTATGGGCGTTCGCGGGCCCCTGGGCAACTGGTATCCATGGGAACAAATGGAGGGTAAGAACGTTGTCCTTGTTGGCGGCGGCTTCGCCTTTACCACCCTGCGTTCATCGATCGTTTACATGCTGGATCCGGCCAACCGATCTAAATTTAAGGATATTCATGTTATTTATGGCGCGCGCACACCGGGCATGCTAATGTACTGGGACGAGCTGATTGAGTGGGAAAAAAGAGATGATATCAACATGCATATCACCGTCGACGGCACCGATGATCCCAAATGGAAATACAACACCGGTTTTGTGCCCACCATAACCGAACAGAAAGCGCCGCCGGGCGGACAGGATACATTTGCGGTGGTGTGCGGCCCACCCATCATGATTAAGTTCACTCAGCCGGTTTTGGACAAACTCGGGTATTCGGACGATCACATCATTATGTCCCTGGAAAACCGCATGAAATGCGGTATCGGAATGTGCGGGCGCTGCAATATCGGCAAGGAGTTTGTTTGCAAGGACGGGCCTGTTTTTACCCTTAAAGAAATCAGTGAAACCCCCCGGGAGTTTTAGGTCCGTGATTCCCGGTATTATGATAACATTTTAATATTATTTAATAAAAGAAATTTTATAGCCCGGCATATGATCGGTTTGCGGTTAAAAGGCAAATGCGTATCTTTTATATTGACAACGTGATGTCAATTACGATAAAAAATGCTTTTTAAATTTAAGCCCAAAAGGCTGCGGCCGCAATAGATAATTTTTCATATATTAATCACCAACAAGGAGGATGTTTAAATGCCAAGTGTAGAATTCATGGGAAAAGAATTTACGGTCGACGAAGACGGATTCATCGATTCATATGAGAACTGGTGCGAAGAGTGGGTCCAATGGGTCAAAAAAGAAGAAGGCATCGAGGAGCTGAATGAAGAGCACCAAAAAGTGATCGATGTGCTGCGCGAGTATTACGAGAAAAATGGTATTGCCCCGATGGTTCGCGTGCTTTCCAAAGTCACCGGTTTCAAACTGAAACACATCTATGAATTGTTCCCCTCCGGACCGGGCAAAGGCGCCTGTAAGATGGCCGGCCTTCCGAAACCCACCGGATGTGTCTAATCTTCAGAAATCCTGAACACATTTTATCTTCAAAAGGCCCTGCCGCTTGCGCAGGGCTTTTTTGTTTGGGAGGGCTTCATGATTTTAAGCGTAAAAACAAAATCACGGACGGAGCTGATCGACATTACATCCCAGGTCGCTGAACAGGTCAAACAATCCGGTATTGGCGACGGCCTGTGCATGCTGTACGTGCCTCACACAACCGCTGCGGTGACCATCAATGAGAGCGCTGATCCGAGTGTGCGGGTCGATATCGAGATGGTTTTAAACCAAATCGTTCCCTGGGAAGCCAATTACAAACACCTGGAAGGCAACTCACCGGCGCATGTAAAAGCATCGCTCGTCGGGGCTTCAGAATTGCTGGCAATTGAAAACGGTGCCCTGGTGCTGGGCACCTGGCAGGGGATTTTTTTCTGTGAATTTGACGGCCCGCGAACTCGAAAAATTCATGCCCGTGTAATGGACGCAAGGTTAAGGTAACGACGGAGCCATGCCACCAACTGAAAAGACACTTGATGATATTGACCGGGCGATTTTAAATGGAATCCAGTCTAATTTCCCTTTGACTCCGCGACCCTACAACACAATCGGACAGCAGCTAAAGTTATCGGAAAATGAGGTTATCAGACGCGTCCGGCATATGAAAGATATCGGTATTATCCGTCGCATCGGCGGTAATTTCACGCCGCACGCGCTTGGATTTGTCAGTACACTGTGCGCCGCTAAAGTACCGCCAGATAAAATCAGACAATTCGCTGAAGCCGTAAACCGTTATCCAGGGGTTACCCACAACTATCGTCGTGACAATTCGTTTAATGTTTGGTTTACGTTTATTGCCCCCAGCACGGAAGAAATTGAAGCCAATCTCAAGCAGATCACAGAAGATACCGGTGTAACCGACATTCTCAATTTACCGGCAACAAAGCTGTTTAAGATTAAGGCGGAATTTAAGATATAGCTGTCAGGTGCTTCGACTTCGCTTGGGAAGCTAAGGCGCGGCAACCCGTTTTCAGGGGTTCAAGAACTTGTTAGATTAGTTTTATTGGTTTCATTAGTTGTATTGGTTGGCTTAAACCGAACCAATTGAACAAATTAAACCAATCAAACCAATTAAACGGAAGGAAAACCGACCAGGTGATGACGCCTGATGCCTGACGTCTGAAGCCTATTGTAAGATTATGAAAGACATCCGCATTGCTGCCGTCATATTGAACTGCCCGGTTGGCCGAATCGCAGATAATCTGGATCGCATGGCGGGTTGGGTTGAAGTCGCCAAAAAGCAGGGTGTTGATGTGCTCTGCTTTCCGGAAATGAATATTACCGGTTACAGTAGCCGTGCCAATATCAAAAAGATGGCCGAAACCGTACCGGGGAAGATCAGTCAGTCGGTTTTAGAGATGGCGCAGGCGCATGATATTGCCATCCTGGCCGGGTTGGCTGAAGCGGACCTTACGGGTCGTGTATTTGCCAGTCATCTGCTTGCCACTGCCGAGGGTGTGGCCGGCATATACCGCAAAGTCCATATTGCGCCACCGGAAAAGCAGATATTTACGGCCGGAGATGCCATCCCGCTGTTTGAAATCAAAGGCTTCACACTGGGTATCCAGCTCTGTTATGATGTCCACTTTCCCGAACTTTCCACCCGCATGGCCATCGATGGTGTGGACGCGATTTTTATGCCGCATGCCTCGCCCCGGGGCACACCCACCGAAAAATTTGACTCCTGGATGCGCCATTTGCCCGCCCGTGCTTTTGACAATGGCCTGTTTGTGATTGCCTGTAACCAGACCGGAAACAATCGAAATGAGCTTAATTTCCCGGGTCTGGCGGTCGTGTTGGACCCTGCCGGACGCATTCTCAAAAAAGATATTAGCGGTAAAGAAAATATGATCGTGGCAGATCTAAAAGCCGGGGACCTCGAAGAGATCAGAGGACACCGCATGCGCTATTTTTTACCCAATCGCCGGCCGGACCTTTATTAACAGACATTCACAACGGGCCATAACACGCCATTGCCGCTACACCGTGCACGTATACAGACCGCATTTCAATATCGACAAATAGATCCTCGGTGTCGGGTGGTCATTTCTAATGCGGCCGATATGCAGCTTTATTCAAGCCATATGCATATCCATCCCGATTTTCAGTTGACACTCCTTCACTACCAATGATAGCCAGATACTATCTACTTTTCCATTGGACACCTCCGGGGAGCCCGCAGCAAGCCTGCGGAGCGGGGTGATCAAACGACTTGCCACTTCGTATCAAGACACCACATACCGAAAGGAGGACTTTTATGACTGGAAAACTGTGTAAGGTACTCATTTGTGTTTGTATTTCGCTGGCTTTTTTGACAGCGGCCGCTTCACCCGCATTGGCCGGTAAAAAGGACGATACCCTCTATTTTTCATGGAAAAAGGAATTGGAAAGCCTGGATCGATATTTTAATACCGCCCGGGAAGGCATGATCGTCAGCCGGCAGATATGTGATGATCTGTTGTACCGCGACCCGGACACGCTGCAATACAAGCCCCTGTTGGCCAAATCATACAAATGGCTCGATACCACCACCATGGAATTTGAGCTGCGCCAGGGCATCACCTTTCACAACGGTGAAAAATTCGATGCCGATGATGTGGTCTATACCATCAACTTTGTCAGCAATCCGGACAATAAGGTATTGGTGCAACGCAATGTCAACTGGATCGACCGGGCCGAAAAACTGGGGCCGTATAAAGTCAAGCTCTATTTGAAGGAACCCTTTCCCTCCGCCCTCGAATACCTGGCCGGCAATATTCCCATCTACCCCAACGAATACTATGCCAAAGTGGGCCCCAAGGGTTTCGGGATAAAACCCATCGGCACCGGACCTTACAAAGTTGTTGAGCATGAAGTCGGCAAAAAAATCGTGTTCGAAAAAAACAAAAACTACTTCAAAGACAGCCCCAAAGGGCAGCCGTCGATCGGGCGCCTGGTCCAGCGCACCATTCCGGAAGACACCACCATGGCAGCTGAATTGATGACCGGCGGGCTCGATTGGATCTATCAGGTACCCAAAGATCAGGCCGATAGCCTGGCCAATGTCCCCAATGTCCAGGTGCTCAAAGCCGAAACCATGCGCGTGGGCTGGTTGGTTATGGATGCCGCCGGACGGAGCGGTGAGAATCCGTTTCAAAAAGTGGCGGTCAGGAAAGCCGTCAGCCATGCCATTGACCGCGAAGGCATCTCCCGCAATCTGGTGGGCGGACAATCACGGGTCATTCATTCGCACTGTTTCCCAACCCAATTCGGTTGCACCGATGCGGTTGTCAAATACGATTACAACCCTGTCAAGGCCAAAGAGCTGTTGGCTGAGGCCGGATATCCCAATGGTTTTGAAATTGATCTGCATGGGTACCGCAACCGCCCGTATGCCGAGGCCATGATCGGCAACCTGCAGGCCGTGGGTATCAAGGCCAACCTCAAATATCTCAAGTACTCGGCCCTGCGGGAAAAAGTGTATGGCAGCAAGGTCACCTTCAACTTTACGACCTGGGGCTCTTACGGCGTCAATGATATCTCCAACATTACCGGTCGCTTCTATAATTTTACCGAGGTGGACTACGCCAGAGATGAGCAGGTACGCGATTGGCTCAAAGAAGGCGATTCAATCATTGATCGTAACAAGCGTAAAGCCGTTTATAATAAGGCACTGAATCGAATCGCCGACGAGGCTTACGTGCTGCCGCTGTTTACCTGGGTGGCCAATTATGCTTTTTCCAAGGAACTGGATTTTAAACCATACCCGGATGCGGTACCGCGTTTTTTTCTGTCAAAATGGAAATAAACCAATAGACCGCCCGAACGGGAGCACAGCAAGATGCTCGTTTATACCGGAAAACGAATTGTGCTGGCTTTGCTGGTGGCTGTAACGGTCTCTTTTATCAGTTTCATGATTCTCAATCTGTCGGGAGACCCTGCTATTGCGCTGGCCGGCGCCGATGCAACTCCAGAAGAAATTAAATTCGTTCGGGAAAAATATGGGCTCGACCGTCCGATTCTGGTCCAATACATAGAATGGGCCGGTCGAGCCATACAGGGCAATTTCGGCGAATCGCCCTATTTCAATCAGCCCGTCAAAGATATCATCGGCGACCGCATCGGCGTCACATTAATTCTGGGGCTGTGCGCATTTTTATTTGCCGTTTGCCTGGCCATTCCCTTGGGTGTGATTGCCGCCATCCGTCCCAATACCTGGATCGACCGTACGGCCCTGACCATCTCGGTTTTCGGTCAGGCCATGCCCAATTTCTTTTTCGGCTTGATCCTGATCATTGTCTTCGGGGTAATCTTGCGCTGGCTGCCTATATCGGGCGGCGAATCCTGGCGCCATTTCATCATGCCGGCCATCGCATTAGGCTACTATGGCTCACCCGCCCTGATGCGGCTGACCCGCACCGGCATGATGGAGGTTCTGGCATCGGATTACATTCGAACCGCCCGTTCAAAGGGGCTGCGGCCGGGACCGGTCTTATTCAAACACGCCCTGCGCAATGCCATTATTCCCGTAGTTTCATTAGCCTTCGTGCTGTTCGGATACATGCTGGGCGGGGCCTTTGTGATTGAATATGTTTTTGCCGTAAACGGCGTGGGATTTCTGGCCGTGCGCTCCATCGAGCGTGCGGATCTTCCCGTTGTTCAGGCGATCATATTATTGTTATCCTTCATTTATGTGACAATGACACTGTTGTCCGACATTTTAAATGCCTATTTAGACCCACGTATACGGGTTAAGTGAGTAGCGTGATGAACACTGAAATCAGCGTCCCCTTCAAGGACATCAGTTTTCCGACGCCGCGGCAGATGACGCTGCGGCAGGCAAGGCGGCACAAGGGTTTTTTACTGGGCAGCAGCGTTTTGCTGTTGATCATCATCATGGCGTTACTGGCGCCGTTACTGGCGCCGCACGACCCCTACGATCAGAACCTTTCCAAGCGTCTCACCCCTCCGGTATGGCATGCGAAGGGCACCTGGGACCATCCTTTGGGGACCGACAACCTTGGCCGCGACTACTTAAGCCGACTGATGTACGGTGCCCGGATTTCACTGATTATCGGTGTGGCGGCGATGTTGATTTCGGGTGTGATCGGAACCACCATGGGGGTTCTCGCCGGCTTTTTCGGGGGCCGGGTCGACATGGTCGTCAATGCCATGATCACCACGCGCCTGGCCTTGCCGATTATGCTGGTGGCGCTGGCGGTGGTGGCCCTGGTGGGGGGCTCGTTGCAGATTGTGGTGCTGGTCCTGGGCCTGATGATCTGGAACCGCTTTGCCCTGGTGATGCGCGCCTCAACCCAGCAGCTGCGCTCGATGGACTATGTCAGTGCCGCCAAGGCCGCCGGTTGTTCAACCCCCAGAATTATTCTGACCGAAGTCATGCCCAATATCATGAACAACCTGATCGTGGTGGCGACCCTGGAGATCACCCGCGCCATTTTGATCGAAGCATCTCTGTCGTTTTTAGGTATGGGGGTTCAACCGCCGCTGCCCTCCTGGGGACTAATGGTCGCCGAGGCCAAAGGGTTCATGCTTTTTAGCCCCTGGATGATCGCCATACCCGGTGCGGCCATATTTATCCTGGTGCTTTCCATTAACCTGCTTGGTGACGGTATCCGAGACATTACGGCTCCGGAGGGGCGATCGTGAGCGCACTGCTTAAAGTCAGGGACCTGCATGTGGATATTCCGCTGGCCGCCGGTGTTTTGCATGCGGTCCGCGGGGTTGACTTTTCCGTCGATCGCGGGCAGACGCTCTCACTGGTGGGTGAATCGGGTTGTGGCAAATCCTTGAGCGTCCTGGCCGTCATGAATCTGCTACCGAAAAAAGCAACATGGCATGCCAACACCATTGCTTTTGACGGTCAAGAATTGGATGGCGTTAGTGAATGGCAGATGGCGAATATTCGCGGTAGCAAGATGGCCATGATCTTTCAGGAACCCATGACCGCTTTGAATCCCTGTTATACCATCGGCAACCAATTGGAAGAAGCCCTGCTGAGACATCAGCCGGTCTCCCGCAATAAAGCCCGGGACCGCGCCGTTTATCTGTTGGAAAAAGTAGGCATAACAGCGGCCGATAGCCGCTTGAAACAATACCCGCATCAACTTTCAGGCGGTTTGCGCCAACGGGTGATGATCGCCATGGGCTTGATGTGCGGCCCGCCCTTAATTATCGCCGATGAGCCTACGACAGCCCTGGATGTTACCATTCAAGCCCAGATTCTGGCGCTGCTCGCGTCTTTGCAGAAGGAATTCGACATGGGCATGATACTCATCACCCACGATCTGGGGGTGGTCGCCCGCATGGCCGACTCCGTCGCCGTTATGTATTGCGGGCAGGTTGTCGAAACCGGCCGGGCAATTGAATTGTTTGAAAATCCGTTGCATCCCTATACACAGGGACTCTTAAGATGCATCCCTGTTCCGGGGAAAACCAAACCCGGCGAACACTTGGGTTCGATTCCCGGCATTGTACCGACACCCATCGGTGAACAGACGGGGTGCGTTTTTCAAAATCGGTGTAGCTACGTCACAGATGATTGTACCTCAGCAAAAATTGGATTAGCTCGAATCTCGGCCGGCAGAGCGTATCGCTGTCTGCTGCGCCCGAAAGTTAGTCAAAAAAACATGAGCGAAAGCCAAGCCATATGACAACAGCCCTGTTGCAAACAGAAGATATTACCAAAGTCTATCAAGTCAGCGCCGGTCTGTTCAAAGGCAAGCTGCCGCTGACCGCAGCCAACGGCGTCAGTATTCAGGTTAATCGCGGGGAAGTTGTCGGACTGGTGGGGGAATCCGGATGTGGCAAAAGTACCATCGCCAAAATCATTCTGGGTCTTGAAAAAGCCACATCCGGTCAGATCTATTTTGACGGGCAGCCGATGACAAACATCGATCGCAAAGAAAGGGCCCGACGGATTCAGCCCATATTTCAAGATCCCTATTCTTCCTTGAATCCGCGGAAATCGATCGGATCGATCATCTCGCTGCCCTATCGTGTCCATCAAATCGGCAATAAATCCGAAATGCGGACCCGTATGACGGAGATCATGGATACGGTGGGCCTGCCACCTCGCTTTATGTCCAGTTACCCCAACCAGCTCTCAGGAGGCCAGCGACAACGCGTGGCCATTGCCCGGGCGCTCATCATGAAGCCCGATCTGGTCATTTGTGATGAACCCACCTCGGCGCTGGATGTATCGGTCCAATCTCAAATCCTGAACCTGCTGCTGGACCTGCGTAAAAACCGGGGATTGACTTACCTGATCATTACCCATGATCTGTCAGTGGTGGAACACATTGCCTCCCGGGTGGCGGTCATGTACCTGGGACGTATTGTGGAAGAAGCCGCTACGGATAAACTTTTAAAAAATCCCCGCCATCCTTACACCCGGGCGCTGCTTACATCGGTCCTGACACCCGAGCCGCGGCTGGGTTTACCGGAAACCCATCTGGGCATTGCCTACCCAAACCCGATCGATCCCCCGCCGGGATGCACCTTTCACCCCCGCTGCCCTGAGGCAGATGATCGCTGCAAAAAAGCCCGCCCCCAACCCATTGATGAAAACGATCATATGGTGGCCTGCTATTTTGCCTAGCCACCTCAATACTCCAGGTAGAATAAGCTTGAGATCATCATTTTGGCTATGCGGACAGCGTCTCTACTGTTGCAGGCAATCTGGCTCTGCTTGACTTAGGTCAATGAACGCATTGCAGTATCTGGTATTGTGGGGCCAACTGAAAAAAATGAAACCGGCTCAGCCTTCAAAAGCGCTATGACACCGGAGAAAATAAAAGATGGATTGCTTTGATTCCCAGGGTTGTTGAAAACCTGGATGTGGAATCCGATAGAGGACGCCAGCTCATTCTCGACGGCATCAGTATGATTCGTTCATACGCGGATAAATACCATCACGCCCCGGAAGGCTGAAAAAAGTTCATCATCGGTCTGGGTTAAACAGTTTAAAGCGGTTCAATAAACACCCGCAGACTGCCCCCGCAGACATCTCCGCCTTTGGTGCCTAAATCATCGGTAAGGTCAATCTTGATGATCTCAGGCTG
>JAHEIW010000178.1 GCA_024639185.1 Deltaproteobacteria bacterium
TAACACCACCTGCTGATACCCGCTGGGGAAAATGCCCTTCTGCGTGACAACGGGGTAGGCTCTTTGGCGGACACAGGTGTATAAAAGCTTGGGCAGCTGCGGTGAGGCATTGGGCCGGGGCAAATGCTCGCGCCGTCTGGCACGAATGCGGTTGTCTGAGATTTCGAACGGGGGATCCGGGATGCTGTACAGAATTTCGTTTAAATGAAATCGGCGCACATGCTTCCAGCCTTTTTCTTCGTTGAGGGCTTTTAGCAGGTGCTTGATTTTAACGTACCCCTGCCGGTCAAGAACCAGCCCGAATTCATCGGGCCGCCGTTCCAGGATGTAAGCAAGATATTTTGAGAGGCTCCGGGGTGTCTTTGTTTTTACCATATGCATTCTTGACCTGTTTGGCTCTATCTGATATTTTTCATAACCATTAGAAATGTCAACTTTTTTATTGGCCTCCGCCGCTAAAACCGTCTTCTCCGGCCGCCAGACGGCGCCGGCTTGACTCAGCAGTGGGCCTATGATTGTGGCAACTTTCCGGGCAAAGTCCGAGGCGTTTTCTATACTGAAAGGATACCATTTAAATGAATTTAACCAACTCTGAAAAACTGTATGCACGCGCTTTAACGCTAATTCCCGGAGGGGTCAACAGCCCCGTGCGGGCATGTCAATCGGTCGGAGCGGATCCGCTGTTCATCGATCGGGCCCAGGGGTGCCTGATTGTTGACGCTGATGGAAATCGCTATATTGATTACATCGGCTCATGGGGGCCGATGATTTTGGGACACCGCCACCCGGCGGTTATTGAAGCTGTTACCACCGTATTGGAACGCGGAACGAGCTTCGGGGCGCCAACTGATCTTGAAGTGCAGCTTGCGCAAATGGTGATTGATGCCGTTCCTTCGGTAGAAATTGTTCGCATGGTCAATTCGGGCACCGAAGCCAGCATGAGCGTTGTGCGATTGGCACGGGGAATTACGCAACGGGAAATAATCATAAAGTTTGATGGATGCTACCACGGACATGCCGATACCCTGCTGGTTGCGGCAGGCTCGGGTGTCGCCACCCTCGGTATTCCAGGCAGTCCGGGAATACCTGAATCCATCGCCCAGCATACGCTGTCACTTCCCTATAATGATGTAGACGCGCTAACGCAGGCGATGGCGGGAAAAGGCGATTCGGTCGCTGCTATCATTGTCGAGCCGGTGGCGGGCAACATGGGATTGGTGCCGCCGCAAAAAGGCTTTTTGGAGTGTCTCCGGCAGGTGTGTGATCGCTACGGCTCGATCCTGATTTTTGATGAAGTCATGACGGGTTTTCGCGTGGCCTACGGTGGGGCTCAGTCCCTGTATGGCGTTTACCCGGATCTGACCTGTTTTGGAAAAATCATAGGCGGTGGACTGCCGGTGGGTGCTTACGGCGGGAAGCATGATTTAATGTCCCAGGTGGCACCGCAGGGATCCGTCTATCAGGCGGGAACGTTGTCCGGCAATCCAGTGGCCATGGCAGCCGGAATTGCAACCCTCGAACAAATTCAAAAAGACGGGTTTTACGAAGCCCTCGACCAAAAAGCAGAGCAGCTATTGTCCGGTCTTGAAAATCTTGCCCGAAAAGCGGACATGCCGGTGCAGACCCAGCGGGTCGGCTCCATGCTGGGGTTCTTCTTTAATGACCGACCGGTTCACAATTTTGATGATGCCAAAACCAGTGACGTAGAAAAATTCTCAGCCTTTTATAACGGGATGCGCCGGGAGGGAATTTACATTGCGCCCTCTCAGTTTGAAGCATTATTTGTCTCCGCCGCCCATGAGACCGAGCACATTGAAGCGACCCTTGATGCGGCCGAGCGCACCCTGGCTGAACTCAACTGATGGCGCCAGATGGAGCTGGCGATGGTCGCACGGTCTGCCGTGCCGGATCTTACGGTTCCTGTGTTGCATAATGATGAAATGATGGCCAAGGAGAGCGCAAAAATGGAAGATATCAGTTCTCAGGAAAAATTAGTTGAGACCTATTTAAAAGACAACAAGAAAGAGCAGGCCGTTGAGTTGCTTTTTGACTTGATTGACCGATGCGCACAAGTGCATGATTTTGCTAAAGCGGAATCACTGCGCGAAAGACTTTTTGAAGTCGATTCGATGGCATTGGATGAAATTGTCAAATCTGCTGAGATTATTGAGAACGCAAAGTTGAGCGCCATAGACGAAGCGCATATGGAAACATGGTCTCACCTGTATAAACATTTGACCGAAGAAGAATCGATTACACTTTACTATGGCATGCAATCGGCGGTCTATGAATCGGAGCAGATTATTTTCCGGCAGGGCGAGCTGAATCCAAATCTGTATTTCATAAATGCCGGTCAGGTTAAGTTATATTATCACAAGGATAAACACGCCATCCTGCTGAAAACACTGGGACCCGGCGATCTTGCCGGTGAAGACACCTTTTTTACCAATTCGACCTGCACAACTTCTGTGATGGCCCATTCAACGGTCAAATTACGTTTTGTCGATAAGACCGTCTTGCAGAAATGGCAGGCAAATGCGCCCAATCTGGCCAATAAATTGCAGGATTACTGCACCGGATTGGAGCCCATAAAAGATTTGCTTCTGAAAAAGGAGCTCGAGAGGCGTACTTACCCGCGATATGCCATAGCCGGCAACGCATCCGTTCAAATTCTGGACCAACAAGACAGCAAGGCTTTTAAAGCGGATCTTTCCGACATTTCCGCCAGCGGCGTTTCGTTTATCATGAATACCTCGCCAACCGCAGCCGAATCGCTGCTGGGCTGTCGTCTGACCCTGAAATGTACCCTGCGTGGATCTTTTCCTGAAATACGCATCGATCAGGAAGGCCGCATTGTAGGCGTGCATGCCCAGTTGTTCAATGAATACTTTATCAACGTAAAATGGGAAGAGCAGCTTGAAGACGGCCTGATTGATAAAATTAAGGCCTACGGGTAGGATCGTAAATGTATTGATTTTTATACAAATATTTGCCATAATGGATTATACCTGTTTACAAGACGGTGTTCGCAGGCACGGCAGGGCGGCACAAGCCGTTGTTCGAACAGCGTTTGGATACTAAAGACTTTAAAATCACTTACATCATCATCGCAAGCGGCCAAGAGGGGGGTTGATAGACGGGTGCATGCCCGTCGCATCGTTAACGGTCTTTGCGCCTATCGTTCAGAGGTTTGGGCCTGAGGGCATATCCGGTCGATGATCGGTGGAATACCGGATCGACTTCAACAGATCCAGACCGGTTTGCACTGGGAGGAAGAAACGGAGCCGGTGAACCTATGGCCAAATTGACCCCCGAGAATAAATCTGCGCACCCGCAACCGCATTTTCTGAACGCCCGCCCGGGCGCTGAGCCTGCATCCCTGATTGATCATTTCAACGGTTTCGCCATCACCACCGATCGCCACGGTCGGATTGTGTTTGCCAGCCGGGCGGTCATGCGCATAAGCGGATTGAGCCAGTCTGAAATCATGGGGCGACCGCTTGACCTGTTGTTTGATTTGACCGCTGAGCAAAAGTCCGCGATCGCACAAAGCTTGGGCCACAAGACAGCTCTGACTTCAGAAACAACCGCTCGCTGCAAATCAGGACAGCCCCTTACCGTCCTGCTCAATGTATCCGCACTTGATTCAGCTGCAGCCGACAGCGGACTGGCTGTATTTGCAGTTGATGTTTCCGGGCTCAAGCGCACCATTGAAGAGCAGACGCAACTGGTTACCGCAGTTGAACACGCGGCTGAGTCTATTATCGTCACCGATTCCGCAGGGGTTATCGAATATGTCAATCCGGCTTTTGAAAAAATCACCGGATATTCACGCCCCGAAGTTATGGGTGCCAACATCGAATTGCTGGACAGCGGGCAGCATTCCAAAGCCTTTTTCAGCACCATCATCGATAGCCTGCAGCGCGGCGAAATATGGCAGGGACGAATGATTAACAAACGCAAGGATCATTCATTGCACGAAACCGAAGCCACTGTATCTCCCATAAAAAACAAAGCCGGAGCAATTACCAATTACGTCAGCGTTCAACGGGATGTTTCCCATGAAGTTCGTCTGGAAAGGCAGCTGCGCCAGGCCCAGAAAATGGAAGCCATCGGCACTTTAGCCGGCGGTATTGCGCATGATTTTAATAACCTTCTCATGGGAATCCAGGGCAATATTTCACTGTCTCTCCTGGATATTGAACGCCATTCACCTCTTGTTAAAAATCTAAAAAAGATTGAACAATATGTTCAAAATGGCGTCGACCTAACCAAACAACTGCTGGGCTTTGCCAGGGGGGGCAAATATGAAATCAGTTTGCTCAATCTGAATGAATTGATCAACGAGCAAAATCTCATGTTCGGCCGTACCAACAAGGATATCATTTTTAAAAATGAAGCCAAGCCGGATCTCTGGAGCGTCGAGGCGGATCGGGGGCAGATCGAGCAGGTATTGATGAACCTTTATCTGAATGCGCTGCAGGCTATGCCCGGCAGTGGAACGCTAACCACTCGCACCGCAAACGTTACCATTGATCAAGATCAATACAGCCCATATTATGTTAAAGCCGGCAATTACGTTAAAATCACGATCGCAGATACCGGCATTGGAATGGATGAGGACATTCAGCAGCGCATCTTCGACCCATTTTTTACAACCAAAGAAATGGGCCGTGGCACCGGTCTCGGATTGGCTTCGGTTTACGGTATCGTTAAAAATCATGAAGGCTTTATTACTGTTTATAGCAAAAAGGGGCAGGGGACCAAATTTGAGATTTATTTGCCGGCTTCCGGCAAGGCCGTACCGGTCCATAAAAAAGCCAGCGAGAAATTTGTTGAAGGTCGGGAGACGGTACTGCTGGTCGATGATGAGGATATGATCATTGATGTCGGTACGCGCATGCTCAAAAAGCTGGGCTATCAGGTTTTTATCGCCAGAGACGGCAAAGAGGCCATCGAGATATTCAAAAAGCACCCGGAAGAAATTGATCTGGTCGTGCTGGATATGATTATGCCCAAGATGGGGGGCGGTGAAACCTATGACCGTATTAAAAAAATCAAACCGGACGCGAAGGTTTTGCTGTCCAGTGGGTTTAGCATCAACGGTCAGGCCTCTGAAATTTTGAATCGGGGATGTAATGGTTTTATCCAAAAACCCTTTAATTTGCAAAACCTATCAAAGCATCTCAGGGCTATTTTGGAGAGTAAATAGACCCGGGTTAACCCTGGTAACGGATGTATCTGACCCACCGCTTATCGTACTTCATCCCGCCGGAATAAATACGACCATGGGACGCTGCTCAATTTGCCATTGAGGGGGAGCTCAACGATGTCTGAAAGCAAAAACGTTATCCCGCAAAACGTGCACAAAATCCATCTGATTGCCGTCTGTGGAACGGGAATGGGTGCTCTGGCCTGCATGCTTAAACGCCAGGGGTTTGACACTTCCGGTTCAGATCAAAAAATTTATCCCCCCATGAGTGATTTTTTGCGGCAGGAGGGCATTCACATCATGGACGGCTTTGAGGCCGAGCACCTTTCCGGTCGACCGGATCTGGTCATTGTTGGTAATGCGGTTACCCGCGAAAATCCGGAAGTCAAGCAAATGATACAAATGGGGATCCCCTATTGCTCGATGCCCCAGGCATTGAACCGGTTTTTTGCTAAAGACAAAAAGGCGCTTTTGGTGGCTGGCACCCACGGAAAAACGACCACTGCATCTATTTTGGCCTGGATGCTGTACAAAGGCGGAATGGACCCGTCGTATATGATCGGTGGTATTTTGCAGAACTTTGACAGCAACTACCGGATTGGAAAAGGGGATCCGATTATTATCGAAGGCGACGAATACGATACGGCCTTTTTCGACAAAGGCCCCAAACTGATGCACTTTGATCCCGCCATTAGCGTGTTGACCAGCGTGGAATTTGACCATGCCGATATATTTCGCGACCTTGACCACGTCCAGGCGATCTTTAGCCGTTTTCTGAAACAGCTCAAACCCTCGAGCCTGCTGCTGGCCTTTGATGCAGATGAAAATATCCGCCGGATCATTTCCAACGCCAATTGCCGGATCGAATTTTACGGCAGCGATGCTGATTCCAAATGGCGTCTGGGTGACATTCAGATTGATGCGCCCTGGAGCGATTTCGAGGTGCTGCGATTCGGACAGCCGTATGGCCGCTTTAAAACCCGGCTGGTCGGCCGGCATAATCTGTACAATGCCCTGGCGGTTATTGCCATCGCAGATGATTTAGGCTTGTCGCCTGCAGATATCGGTAATGCGCTTGAAACCTTTGAAGGCGTCAAGCGTCGCCAGCAAATCCGCGGACGTAAAAATCAAAT
>JAHEIW010000065.1 GCA_024639185.1 Deltaproteobacteria bacterium
ATCCGGCCAGGCATTTTTATGTTCTTCTCAAAGGGCGGGTCAAGCTGAGTCTGGGCGACAGCGGGCCGACCGTTTATATGGTTGAGCAGCCGGGGGAAATCATCGGCTGGTCGGGCCTGATCGGCAGGGATACCTATTCCGCCAGCGGCGAGTGCGTGGAAGCCACCAACCTGCTGAAATTCGACCGCGATGTATTTCTAAAAATCTTGGATAGATACCCCAAAAACGAAGCCCTGCTTTTCAGGCGCCTGGCCGAAATGCTGGGCAATCGTTTGCTCGAGCTTTATCCAACCATCTCTTAGAAGCCATCTCAAAAATGCATCTAACGCTCAAGGGCTGTGTTATCCAGGTAATGTGGATTACACATCTATTTTTTTAAACACTGGGGTGTGCATCAAACCAATTCAAAATGCTCGAATATCGCGGCAAGATGCCGCTCCCACCCATTATTGAAAAATTTAAAATATGTTATGCCGCTGATGATTAATTTGGTGGGAGTGGCTTTTAGCCACGATTTATATGCTCCACTTTTGAATCGGCCTGCGACGAGCTCAGTCGTGTCGTTTTCGCCTTGCTTTGTTGAACACCATAATTTGCTAAGATTAGATGTGAAATCCCGCTGCCAAGCGGGGAGCGTAATCTACTATTTTTTAGATAGCTTCTATTTAGATGTGCAATAGGTAAAAATGTATTTTGTATTAATCAGCTGAAAAATATGAATGACCACATTAGATCTACTCAATTTACCTTAGCAAAAGAGTCCTAAAAATTTACCACTTAAAACCTGGATATTGCACAAGTCGAGAATTTCATACGCAAGGCATTTAAGGGCCAAGCTATAGTAGACTATGCTTGTCCCTTAATAACGCAGCAGATGAAAGCCTCCGGCTAGCCCGTTGGGTGAAAATTAATGAGATAAAATGATATTTATCCTTAAATACTGATGTATATTAAAATTGCTGTAGAGGCTTAATTAGCTCGCTGATTCTAACATAGAATAAACTTCTCATTAATTTTCATGCAAGATTCAAGGATTAGCAGTTGGTGCACATCTTCGGCCCAACCCCCGGCGGCAGATTGCCGCCCATATTGTCATCGTGGCCGACCGAAAAGGTTGACATCAGTTTTTTCACACCCCCCTGGCAAAGGGGGCATTTCACCTGATCGTTGGGACTCATCACCAGCTTATCAAATTTATGGCTGCAGTGTTCGCAGTTATATTCATAGATAGGCATTGTTCTATATTCCTCCATATATACAAGTATTTAATTTAAAGATAAGCGCAATGGGTCTGCATCGCAAGTGCCGAAGGCAGATAGTTTTTTGCTTTACGTCCTGCAACCCATGCCATAGCTTCTTGACCTCCAATGCATTAGCGCCGAAGGTTAGCCACGGCAGGTCAACAGAAGGCAGAATAAAAAACTCTCTGCGAACTCTGCGTCTTTGCGGTGAAATATATAAAAATTGGATTGACGCGTTGATCTAATTGACAAATGAATCGAACTGTGAAAGATGCAAAGTTTAATTCTTAAAAAGGAGATTATAGGGATGTATCAAAAAGAAATCAGCGAAATCGAAAATTTGATCAAAAAACAGGCCGATTGGCGCAATCGATGCATCAACCTGATTGCCAGCGAAAATGTTGTCAGCCAGCGCGTCCGCGTACAGGCCGGCTCTGATTTTGCGCACCGCTATGCCGAGGGCCATCCCGGAGAACGCTACTACCGAGGTACATCCTATATCGACGAAATCGAAAATCAGCTCACAACCAACTTGAAGATCCTCTTTGCATGCAAGCACGCCGAGGTCAGACCCATCAGCGGTACCAATGCCAACGAGGCGGTTTTCAGCCGTTTTGTCTGTCCCGGCGATGTGGTTATGGTCAACTCAACACCGGCCGGGGGTCATATCAGTCATCATCGGGAAGGTTCTCTGGGAAAGTTCACCAAGAATATCATTGATATCCCGCTGACCACAGACGGGTATCATCTCGATCTGGAAAAAACGATGTATTTGATCGAAAAAGCCAGACCCAAAATTATCGTTCTGGGGAAGAGCCTGTTTCTATTCCCCGAACCTGTCCAAGAGATTTCTGAAATTTGCCAGCAATATGGAACGCGCATCATGTATGATGCTGCCCACGTTTTGGGACTCATCGCCGGTAAACAATTTCAGCGGCCTTTGAAAGAAGGCGCCTTTTTGATGACTGCCAGCACCCATAAAACCTATTACGGCAGTCAACGCGGGCTGATATTGAGCAATATGGAAGATGATGAGTGGCGTAAAATTGACAGAGGGGCCTTTCCCGGCTCGTCGAGTAATCATCACCTGGATACATTGGCCCAGATGGCCATCAGCACTTATGAGATGATGGAATTCGGCGAACAATACGCTGAGGATACCATCAAAAATGCCAAAGCCCTGGCGGCGGCACTGGATCGCTTTGGCTTCGATGTTCAGGCCAAGGAATTCGGATATACCGAAAGCCACCAGGTGGCGGTGAATATGAGTGAATTTCGCGGCGGTGAACGCGTTTCCAAAAACCTGGAAATAAATGATATTATCATTAATATGAATATGTTGCCACACGAGCCGCTCAAGTCACACGATCATCCGGATGGCATTCGGCTTGGCGTCCAGGAAATGACCCGCTTCGGGATGGGCGTTGCGGAGATGGAACACATTGCCGAATTGATCAAGGAATGCATTATCGATCGCAAGCCGGTTAAAGATGAGGTAAACCGTTTTCGATCCGAATATCAGCGGGTTAAATACAGCTACGATGAACCGCAACCCAAACAGCTCAAGGTGCTGGAGGGTAAGCAACTCAAAAATTAAAAATTTAATAAGGTTGAGCCCTTTACCGGTAAAAGATAAGATCTGATGAGATTCCATTTTTAACCGGCTTAACCGGTAACCGGCAAACCTGAATACAAACAAAAAAGGCAGATCCTAAATTGGCTCTGCCTTTTTTTTTCATGGCTCCCTGAATGCCGTTGTTCTCGTGCGTGGTCATTCGCCTAAGTAGTTTGAAGCCCGCAGGGGAAGATGCACGCACATTCGAGAGACCAAGAAGATTGTGATCATTTTCCCTATATAACTATACAAATAGCATGCCAATTTCAGCGTAATACATCAAATTAATCTAAATTATGCATAATTACAGAATATTAGGATATAATTAAAACTAACGAGGCCGGCGGCATATGTCATTTTATTCACAGCGGATTGTGAAAATGTTTACATATTTGCCATTTTTTTGACGGAATCAACGCGACGGGTGGGGGCAATTTGAAAAAAGCGCGCAGAAACGCCCTTGCTTTGAAAAACGATCGTTGGTCTTTGTTTTAACGGATCGCTATTTCACAAATGGAAAAATATCTGTATATCCAGCAATATCCGTTATTAAGAGGATCAGGAAGACAACGAATAACACAATCAAAAGCGTCGTAAAAAAACTATCGCCGCCAGCGGGGAGCTCCTGAAAATGACCAGCAGCCCGGATGGCCTCCTGATCGGTGAGACTATCAAGGCGGTTTTTCGCTTCCTGCAGATCAATACCCTGTGATACCAGCATGTTTTGCACGTCTGCGCGGGTCAGTATGCTTTGAAGAAAGCTGCGTGCATCCAATGCGCGTTCAGCGTCTACAACCGTTTCGGTTCCAACCATGGCTGCCATGGCAGATTGAAACGGTCCGCAGAGCATCAACATAAAAATAGCCATAAAACAACTGATCGGTTTAACGCTGGAACGTATATACCTCATATTTGGTCTCCTCCTTTAACATACCTAAAGGGCAACAGTGAGGCCTTTATAGTGAATCCAAAAATGGTTGTCAAATCCTTTGCCGTGGCTTGATGAGTTTTACCAGCGACCATCCTGACGGGCAAATGCGGATAGCAAATAAGATGGCCTATTCAGCGGTATTCAGATAGCCCTTTTTACCTCCTTTTCTGCCTGGGCCTTTTTATGTTATAAACCGGTTGAGCCCGTTTACCCGTTTAGCCCGTTGGCCGGTAAAAAATTAAGCTAGACATAATTCCGCGTTTAACAGGATCAATCCCGTTTAAGTGGGACGTTCGGCTGGTTAAACAGGCGAGGCCCATGGATTGATCGCCCATTTTTGAGACGGCTTCTTGTTACACGGCACATAAAATGCAGACCAAAAGCACTTTATGATGAAAGTTGCATCAATTACCATTTTGATTTTGGGTTTAATCCTGCCGGCCGGAAGTTATTGCTTCTCTGAGCCGCACGCTGACCATCTGAGCGCTGGTTTGAATTTGGGTGTTTCGGCTGCTGCCCCGGATGCGGCAGATGTCAGTGGCGCAAAGGCAGAAGTTGCGCATGAGGCTGTGCGCTGGTATTCCCGACAGCAAAATACGAATTTGAAAGGAGTGGCGCTGGTTATTCATGGCCTCAACTGTCGCCCGGATAAAATGAAGGCCATTATCGAAAGCTTGAATGCCAGCGGAATAGATTGTTTGAATCTGTCGCTGCGCGGTCATGGCACCAATTTTTCACCTATCCATAATACGAGCAATGAAGCGGCTCGCATGACCGCATTCAAATCGGTATCCTATCCGCTCTGGAAAACCGAAGCGTACACCGCGTATGGGTTTGCGAAGCAGAGAAGCAAACGATATGGCGTGCCTCTGTTTCTCATTGGTTTTTCGATGGGCGGGCTACTGGGTGTCGATCTGATGACGTCGAATCCAAATGTCAAATTCGACAAAATGGTGCTGTTTGCCCCGGCAATTGCCATGCTCCAGAGAAATTATCTGATACAGTTTTTTGCGCCCTTTCCTGATCTTGTTATACCGAGCGCCGGGAACCGGGCCTATCTGGCCAATGATGGAACCCCCATGGCAGCCTACAATGCACTGTTTGACATGCATGCGCATTTTATAGACCAGCTGGATCCCGCTAAAATAAATATACCCACCGTTGTCTTTATCGCTCAAAAGGATGAACTTGTTTCGTATACCGGTATACAGCAAATGGTTCAAAACCAGGATCTGGATCAATGGAAGATTCATCTGGTCAAAAAAGATAACACGGCACGCGAGGTTGACATGCACCACCTTATTATTGATGCGGCATCGGTTGGAAACACCATGTGGCAAACGATTGCGGACGTCACCCGCATGCACCTATTGAGCGGGCAGCCTTAATAACCGGAATCATTCAGCCATGGCGCCGGGCTGCCACAGGTAATAAAAACCGGCCTGATGAAATGTGAGGAAGGCAGGAAGATCCAGGGAAACCATTGACACCCCCTGGCCTTCATATTGTGAGGTTGAGGTATTGTAAAGATTGTCATCCGGAAACCGGGTGCGGCGATAAACGATCACTTTGGCATTTTCCGGCAGCTCTGCTATCCGTTTGGCCTCACTGACCGCCTCTTGAAGATATCCCACCCGGTCAATCATCCCCAGCTTTAAGGCGTCATCGGCTAAATAAATGCGCGCGTTTGATATTTCTTTTAAGCGTTGCGGCTCGATCGGGCGGTGGGCCGCAATGCGATCTAAAAATCGGTCACCCAGGCGATCAATCAGGTTTTGAATAATTTGTATTTCTTCCGGAGTTGCCTGTCGAAAAGGCGATCCCATATCTTTGTTTCTGCCCGTTTTACGCACTTCAACGCCAACGCCGATTTTGTCCATCAGCCCGGCCACATGCGGTCGTAAAAAGACAACGCCCACCGAACCGGTTATTGTTGTTGGATGCGCTAAAATGTGATCGGCGGGAAGCGCTATGTAATAACCGCCGGAGGCAGCGACATCCATCATCGCCACCACCACTTTGGCCCCGGTCTTTTGCTTAAATGCCACTATTTCATTATATAAGATATCACTGGCTGTGGTTGAGCCCCCGGGAGAATTGATCTTCAAAAGCAGGGCTTTGATCTCCGGATCTCTTTGAGCCTTGCGCAGCTGCGAAACAACTTCTTGAACCATGCTTGGCCGGGTCGATACAAGCCGCCGCCGGGGTGCATCCGATATGGTACCTCTGATGTGAATGACCAGCACTTTGCCTTTGGCAGTGCCCTCAAGTGTGTGCTCCTGCAACGGGTCCGCGGCACTTGGAAAAAGCCTTATTTTGGGCCCCTGACAGCCGAACAACAACAGCACCATCCCTACCGCAACGATCACTATGCCTTTTCGCATCTTATCTTCCTTAACGTTTTGAGTTTTTATCAGCAAAAGATAGGGAAGCACGGCCAAGCTGTCAAGCCGTTGCCGGATCGAATATCGCGATTGACCCTTACACCTAAAGTGCTTGACAAAATTGCGCGGCCCCATGATAACCCAGAGGCTTCAATACTATTAATTAATTGAATTGTTAGGACCTAATTCGCAACCATGTCGCGTCGCTGGATCATATTCATACTTGCCTCCTCGCACTTTTTCCTGTCTCAATTTTACCGGACGTCAAATGCGGTCATTGCCCCTGAGCTGATCCGGGATCTGTCCTTAAACACGGAAGAATTGGGATTGCTGTCGGCCTCATTTTTTTACGGATTCGCGTTAACCCAGATTCCAATCAGTGTGCTCTTGGATAAAGTGGGCCCCAGATGGCTGATGACCATTCTGTCGCTGATGGGAGTGGTGGGCGCCATTTTATTTTCCATCGCCGATTCACTGGGCTTTGGTCTACTCGGGCGCGTTCTGCTGGGAATCGGCATGGCCTGCAATTTGATGGGGACATTTAAGCTGTTAACCGAATGGTATGAACCGCTGGTATTCGCCACCTTAACGGGCCTGGTGGCTTCAATCGGAACGTTTGGCAATATGGTTGCCGCCACCCCGCTGGTCATGCTGGTTGAGCAATTCGGGTGGCGTCTGAGCTTCCAGCTGATTGCCGGGATTAACCTGATCTTGACCCTGACGCTTTTTGTGGTGGTGCGCAATCGGCCTGATGATGCCAAAATCCACACCGCAAATGGAACACCATCGATCAGTATGAGGCAGGCCTTTTCAAATCTGGGCTTGCTCTTTAAAAACAAAGATTACTGGGTCATCTCATTTGCCACTCTGGTCCGCTACGGGACCTTTGCCGCCTTTCAGGCACTGTGGGCCGGGCCGTTTCTGATCGAAGTCATGGGCTATTCGGCTATCCGAACGGGTAATATGATACTGCTGATGAACGTGGGTTTGATTGTTGGCAGTCCGCTGTGGGGGGCACTGTCGGATAGGGTTTTTAAAACCCGTAAAGGGCTGGTTGTTTTTTGCCTGCTGATAATGGCCCTGATTTCGCTGGTGCTGACCACCTTTTCTCCAAAAACCGGGCCATTTGTCATTTCGCTCATTTTCTTTCTGTTTGGCCTGGCGTCCTCCGGTGGCATGTTGATGTACCCGCATATCAAAGATCTGATGCCGCATTCCATGGCAGGCGCCGCCATGACCGGCATCAATTTTTTTAACATGTTGGGTCCGGCCGTATTTCTACAGGGCCTGGGGATACTAATGCAGCACCTGTATCCGGCTGCCTCGCGCGGCCCGGCTGCGTTCGATGCGTCCTTTCTGGTATGCATGGCGTGTCTGATGGGTGTAACTACACTTTATCTTTTCACAGCCGGGAAGAGGAAAGAGGCCTAAGTGAATACCTTAATTTTGCACGAAAAGATTTTCATCTATTTTTATGCAATATTAAGGAAGCAGGTCAGCTTTTTTGAGTATGGCTTCCATTGCGGATCTTTCGCGTTTTGAAGAAGGCAGCAGGGGTGATCGGGGATCACCCCCGAAGTAACCCAGCATATCCATCGCTGCTTTTAATCCCGGCACGCCATAGACGCTGGTGACCGCCTGGTTGACCGGAATCATTTTAAGCTGCAAATCCCGCGCTGCATCCAGGTCGCCCTTTTTGACCTGATCCAATATGGTTACGCACTGTTTGGGCGCCACATTGGCCAGGGCGTTGATGCCCCCCACACAGCCCAGGGTCAGGCCGCTAAACAATACACCGGCGGTTCCCACCAGCACATTAAAATCTCTGGCAACCGCATTTACGATTTCTCCGAGTTGAATAACATTGCCGGCGCTGTCCTTCAGACCAATGATATTGGGGTGCTCGGCAAGGCGGGCAACCAAATCAGCCGCCATATTAATGTGGGTAAATTTGGGGACATTGTATAGTAGAATTGGAATGGGTGATTGATCCGCCACCGCCGAAAAATACTGAATCAGGGCAGCATCATTCATGCGGCCGCCATAATAGTGGGGCGTGACCACCAGGGCGGCATCGGCGCCCAGCCTGGCACAGTCTTCGGTGAGCCTTACCGTCTCAGTTCTGGATTCACACCCGGTTCCGGCAATGACCAACATATCATCAGCCGCCGATTGAACAACCGTATCGACAACCGCTCGCTTTTCTTCTTCGGAAAGAGAAACATATTCGCCATTTGACCCCAGCACCACAAATCCTTTCAGACCCGTAGGATTCCAGCACTCGATATTGGCTGCCAGCTTGTCGTAAGCCACCTTTTCGTTGATAAACGGGGTTGGTATGGGGGGAAAAATACCGTTCAAATCAATCTTCGCCATTTTCTTATATCCTTTTAATTCTATTTTGACAGGATCAACAGGATCTTGATGATAATTTTTAATCCTGTAAATCCTGTCTAAAAAATTAATTCCGAAATATGGCAGACACGGGTGCCCAGGCCATGTTTGCGCACACCATAGGATAAATGCATGATGCAGGCAGGGCAGGAGGTGACCAGCAGATCCGCGCCGCTTTCTTTCAGATTGTTCATTTTACGATCCAGTACCTGCTGGGACAATTCATAATGCGCAAATGCATATGAGCCGGCACCGCCGCAACACCAGTCCGCTTCGGCTAATGGCCGGTATTCAACTCCCGACAGACGATTCAAAATATCGCCGGGTTCACCTGCAAGCCCCTGTCCGCGGGCCGCATGACAGGGATGATGATATGTCACCGTGACAGCCGGATTGGCGGCAGCTGTCACGGCTTCCATTGAGTGAATCAATTGTACTATATCCTTGGTACGCTCGGAGACTGCTGCGGCCTTTTTTTGATCAGTACCGGCTTCTGGAAAAAGCTGAGGATAATGCTTTAAAAAGGATGCACAGCTGGAGCAGTCGGTGACAATAACATCCAGATCACCAGCCGCTAGAATCGATAGATTCCGGCGGGCCAGTTTACGCGCAGCCTTCAAATCCCCATACGACCAGGCCGGCAGGCCACAGCAACAATTTTCCAGAACCCGGACGGATTTACCGATTTTTCTCAAAAGCCGCAAGGTCGCCTGGCCGGCGTCCTGACTGATAATATCAACGCCGCAACCGACAAAATATCCAATCCGCAGCGAATGGCCGCTACCGCTGTGCGCTCCGGTTTTGACTTTATCCCTCAAAGGCCGGGTCGGAAATTGTTCTACAATTTGATTGGCATGTGCAAAATCGCGACCAAAAATTTTTAACAAGCCCAGGGCCTGCGCCAGATCGGCAATCCCGGTATTTTTGCCCAGCGCCACCGCCCGCGCAGCCAGATGCAGCCGCCGTGGATAGGGCAATAGATGGTCAAACAATAATCGATGAATGGATTTGCGACCGACTTTATCCAGATACTGGGCCCGGGCCTTGATGATCAAATCGGAGGTGGGAATGGCCGGAAAACAATTGGCGGTGCAGGCACCGCAGAGCAAGCAATCAAAAAGGGGCGCTTCGATTTCAGGGCTCCATTCCAAACGCCCCTCGATAATGGCCCGTAAGAGGGCCAGACGTCCCCGCGCCACCCCGGTCTCGTGTCCGGTGGAACGAAATATCGGGCAGGCCACCTGGCAGAACCCGCAACGATTGCAGTGGGAAATTTCATCGTAGTATTTGGAAATATCAGTACGATTCATCTAAGATCCGTTTTATCAGTTCTTTCGGCAAACAGGCTGTTCGTTGTGGGTCGTCCGTTGTCCGTTGCATAAGTTCCTGACGATACGACAGGGACTTCATTAATAGAAAAACGCTTTTTAAATGCCCTGCTTGAACCACTGACGACTGACTACTGACAAATGACGCTGAGCATTTATGCTCAGACTTTTCCCGGTAATCGGCCGGGGGAGAATACATGCTGCGGGTCCAGGGCAGCCTTGATACGGTGCATCAGTTTCCATTGCGGCTGCTCGATACCGAACACGTCGTTTTGCTTCTTGAATTCAGTGGTCGCCTTTTCCATGACCACATGCCCACCCAGTCGATCACCAGCGTCGCACAGCTGAGCCCAGAGACCCTCGGGCATGTCTTCAAAGCAGGCCAAAATGCGGCCGCAGCCGACATCTAAGAATAGTTTGGCCTCCGGCATCTGTTCATCCAGCACCTGAATAAACCCGATCGTCTGGTCAAGGGGCAGATCGGCCCGCAGAATAAACGCTGCCTGGGACAGCTCTGCATAGACATTTTTAAAAATTCCAGCCTGAACAGAATAATTCTGCTCAGGGTTTAGGGTCAGACCGGCCTTCTCACATAATATGTGTGTTCTTGTAAGTTGTTCGGTAACGATCTTATCAAACCCCTCAAATCCGATTTCCAGTTTACAGCGCCGGCGAAAAATTTCAGTCGCCTGCTCATTTGCAGGCTGCATGACAACAAATACCGGTATGAGTTGAGATGTGATGACTTCCGACGCCAGAGCTGCGCAGGACGATAGGGATCCTTCAACTGTGACGGCGCTGCAGCGCTCAGGTATGGTCATGACACGACAGGTCACTTCGGTAATCAGACCCAAGGTCCCGGCAGAGCCGATCATCAAGCGCGTCATGTCATAGCCGGCTACATTTTTGACAACCTTACCGCCGGCTGAAATTCTGAGACCGCTGCCATTTAAAAAGTGCAGGCCCAAAACAAGATCCCGCGGGGCACCGTAGTGCATGCGCTCCGGCCCGCAGGCGGCCAGGGCCATTACACCGCCAATAGAATGATCCTGTACCGTTAAAGCGGGCCGAATGGGCAACCACTGATGTTGCTCGGCAATTTGACGCTGGAGAACATCAAGCCCAACACCGGCCCCTACCGATACAAACTGATTGTAAGGATCAAACTCATAAATCTTGTCAAGCACAGCGCTATTTAAATGGTCGCAGTCCTCGATGGGCGCGTTGCCAAAATATGGAAACGTACCGCAACCGGTGGGTATCAACCCCTTTCCCCCGGCAGCAGCGCTTTGAATGGTTTCGCTCATTTCCTTTTCGATCGCAATCTGATAGCCCGTGCCGACAAACGGTGATCGCGATGGGATTTCAGGGGTGTTTTCTTCTGGCGGGGATAGTGGAATGACTTTGCCTGGATTTAACAGTCTATCCGGATCAAAGGCTTGCTGTACGCCCCTTTGGGCAATGAAATCCAATTCTGAAAAAACCAGACGCATAGCGTCAATTTTTTCCAGACCCACGCCGTGCTCACCTGAAATGGTGCCCCCCAGTTCGACACAGGCTTCCATGATTTCCCAGCCTGCCTTTTTCACGCGTTTGAGCTGGTCGGTATCCCTAGAATCGAAAAATATTAATGGATGGAGATTGCCATCGCCGGCATGAAACACATTGCCGTGCTTAAAATTATATTTGGCAACTATCTGTGCCACCCGGGCCAGCGCCTCGGGCAGTTTGGTTCGCGGCACCGTGCAATCGTTTACCAGGTAATTGGGCGCCAGCCGAGCCACTGCGCCGAAAGCGCCGCGCCGACCTTCCCAGAGGCGGTTGCGCTGGGCGTCATCTTTGGCTTCACGGACTTCACGGCAATGGTTTTGACGACACATCTCGCTGATTTGAGTAATCTGATCCTGAAGACCGATGGAGAGACCTTCCACTTCAACGATCAGAACCGCCGCCGCATCCCGGGGATAGCCGCAGGCATAGCTGTCTTCGACCGCATTGATGATCGGAGCGTCCATCATTTCGAGCGTGGTCGGTAAAATACCGGCCGAAATTATATCCGATACCGATTGGGCGGCATCGCCAATATCATCGTAAATAACCAGCAGCGTAGTGATTTTTTCAGGCAGCGGAAGAATGCGCACCGTGACTTCGGTCACGATACCCATGGTGCCTTCGCTGCCAACCAGCGCACCGCGAAGATCATATCCCGCTGGGTCATAAGCGCACCCGCCGAGCCGAAGGATCTCCCCGCTGGACAGAACCACCTCCAGGCCCAGGATATGGTTGGTGGTCACGCCATATTTTAAGCAGCGGGGGCCGCCGGAGTTTTCGCCGACATTGCCGCCCAGGGTCGCCACTTTCTGGCTGGCAGGATCGGGCGCATAGAAAAAACCCAGCGGCGCCAACGCATTTTGCAACTCCAGGTTCGTCACACCGGGCTGGACCACCGCACAGCGTCGTTCGGGTGACATATCGATGATCCGATTCAAACGCGACAGGCAAATGACGACCCCGCCGGACACTAATACCGTGCCGCCCGAAAGATTGGTGCCAAACCCGCGCGGAACGAAAGGAACTCCGGCCTGACGGATCACTCTGACAACCCGGGCCACCTGATGAGTATCGGCAGGAAAAACAACAACACCGGGCTGGCCTTTAGCCAGTGAAGCATCATAGGAGTACAGTTCGGTTTCAGCCCGCGACACCGAAACCTGGGCCTCTCCGACGATTTGCCGAAGGCTGGATAGGAATTCATCATTCAACATTTACTTACCTAAGTGCAAAATGATTGAAGTGATTAAAAATTTAAATTCTCACGCAAACCTGCCCGCCATGCGAGGCGGGCGTGGGACGCGGAGACGCCAAGAGCTTTTTTGATCATTAAATAAAAATACTTTGCGACTTTGCGGCTTAGCGCGAGGATTCCTCAAATTGCATCAGGCATTCAGTAGTGACATGGCGGCATCGGAGCCGGCTGATAATTCTGTTTTACAGCCCTGAACGGCCAGCGCCCGGCTGATGGCCGACAGGAAAAAGAGAACATTTTCGGCTGAAGATGAATACCCCATCAGCCCCACACGCCAGACCTGGCCGGCCAGCGCCCCCAGCCCGGCCCCGATCTCCAGATTGAATGTTTCCAGCAAATAACCGCGAACCTTAGCTTCATTGATGCCTTCGGGTACGCGAATCGTATTCAGGGTCGGCAAGCGATAATCGGGTTGGACCAGCATTTCCAGGCCCATTGCCTCTACGCCAGCAACCAGCGCCTGATGGTTTTTTAAGTGGCGCTCAAAACGGTTTTGTAGACCTTCCTCTTCTATCAGCAAAAGTGCCTCCAGAAGGGCATAATTCAGTGTGCTTGAGCTGGTATGATGATAAACGCGCGGTGTAGATCCCCAGTATTGATCCAGCAGGGTTATATCCAGATACCAGCTGCGGATCGGATGCTTGCGGTTGCGGGCGACATCAATCGCACGATCGCTAAAGGTTATCGGCGCCAGCCCCGGCGGTGCACCGATGCATTTCTGAGAGCAACTGTAGGCGGCATCCAGCCCCCACTCATCGACCTTGATTTCGACACCTCCCAGCGAGGTCACCGTATCCAGCAGCACCATGGCGCCATGTTCCTTTGCCAGCCGTACGATATCATCCATCGGCTGGCGGACCCCGGTGGAGGTTTCGGCATGAACCAGCGCAATCAGCTTGTAGCCTTTGTTCTGAAAGGCTTCTTTCACCCCTTGCGGATCTGTCGGCCGCCCCCATTCGCCCTCAACAACCGATACGTCGGCCTCCTGACGCTCGGCCATCTGTCGCAGCCGATCGCCAAAATAGCCGTGCACGCAGATGAGAACCGGATCTCCGGGTTCAATCAGATTCGCCACGCAGGCCTCCATTCCCGAAGTTCCTGTCCCAGGGGTGGCATGTGTCAACCTGTTTTGGGTCTGAAATACCCGGCGCAGCTGGTCGCCGATCCGGTCCAGCGTTTTAAAGTATGCCGGATCCATGTGACCGATGACCGGTGATGTCAGCGCCTGATATACCCGTGGATGAATATCCAAGGGGCCGGGCCCCATCAGCTTTCTCAACGGCGCTTCAGTTGATTTTGTTCCCATAAAACAACTCCTTCTGGTAAAATGGGTTGATATCGGTAGAAAGGGGATAAAGGACTGTCAAATCAGGAAATACATGAGGCGAGTATAAAGAGATGCGCCTGCACTGTCAATAAAGAGTGCCCTGATTGAGCGATAATTGCTCAATTAGGTGTTATTGGTTATTTGTTAACCGTTATTAGAATTCGATGACAAGCTCATCTTTTTTCTAACAATGGCTGAGATATAAAATTAGATAACATTCCTTTTAAACTAATAACAAATAACAGATAACAACCTAGCCGGAAGACTATGGGCGCTTGAGCACCTTGAGGCGCTCTTTGGCAAAATCGTATTCAAGCCAGGTATCCAGAAAAGAACCCAACGCTTCTCGATAGTGTTTTATCGCCTTTGGTTTGTTATCGGCCCCTTCAGCCCACAGACCGACAGCCGTGTGGGCCGTCAAAAGGTATTCAGGGCTTTCAGCAGCCTGTTCCAATAGTGCTCTTTCAGTCTGGTTGCCCAGCAGGAAATCACTAATGGTCAGATACCACGGATCCATTGTTCGCGCTGCAAATTCTTCAAGAGTGGCTCGGGCCTCATCGGCCTTAGCCTGTTTATTTAATATGCCAGCCTTTAAAATTCCCAAACTCATCCGATCTGCATTTTGGCGGCCGCCGTTATCTAAAAAGGTGTCGATATATTCCAGAGCTTTGGTCCAATCTCCATCAGCGGCACTGTAAAAGGCCAAGGCAACAAAAACTTTGCGGTTTTCCGAATATATTTCGGCTATTTTGACGAGCACGTCACGTTTTTCTTTGATCTCAACAGTCTCATCGATGAATCTGGCCATCAATGCGGGCAACTCCATTTTCAATTGGGCGTCTTTTTCCATCTTTTCTTTAACGCTTTTGTTAAAGGCCTCAATATCCTGGCTATAGACTTTCCACTGCGCTTTGGTCTTCAGCGCATTTCGCCGGCGTTTTTGTAACTGATCCAGCTTGGCACGTACAACAAAAAACTCCCAGGCATCGGTGTCAGCGGTCAGGACCGCATTTCTGAGCAACTTTTCAGCACCTTCCCAATCCTGTCGCTCGATTCGCATAAGGCTGACGGCATAATACAACCAGCTTTTTTCAGCATCTGTGTGCCAGCTATCCAGGGCCGAAACTTCATCGATTAAGTCTTCCAGAACCCGTACCATATGACCCTGAAACTCTGCCGGAGAACGCCAATCCAACGCCAGTAATTGTTCGCGATAAGGGCTGCGCGCTCCTTCGCCCGTCAGCCAATCAATTAAAAATTGCATCAGGCGGGCTTCCGGATTTTCAGGATCCATGGAAAGCGTTTGTGAAAAAAGCTTGGCAGCCCCCTGGTTATCGCCGGTGCAATAGTGCATCATAGCGGCCGCCATGATCATTTCCGGCTGCGGATTGCCCTTAAGCGCTTCATCGGCCACAGATTGAGCCTCGGCCCACAGGCTTTCGGAGGCTTTTTTCTTGATCTCTTCTATGGTTTTTTCAATTGAAAAATCGAGCTCGCCATTCCACTTGGCCTGACCGGCCTTTAATTCCTCAAGAAACTTTACAGCATTGGTAATGGGCAAAACCATGCCCAGATCCCAGCGGGGGGTCGCAGGCTGCATCAGCCCCTGGGCAGCATCCATGGCGACGCCAGCGGCAATGCCAATCACTTTGCCGCGCGCATCGATCATGGGGCCTCCGCTGTTCCCGCCATAAAGAGAGGTGTCGACCTGAAGTACATTTTCAAAAGATCGGCGTACATTACCACCGGTGACACTGGCGTTCACCGCTTCGTCCTGGGTCCGGCTGCCCAGAGGAAAACCGATGGTGATCAGTCGCGAAAGTTTGGGGACACTTTTAGCAGTCAGCTTTAAATCCAACGGCAGCGGCTCCAACCCATCCGGTAGCCGGTCAATTTTTATGACGGCAAAATCATCCTTGAGTGGTGAAGTGATTACCTGACGGGTTTGGACCGGTGGTTTGGGCACTCCGGCAATGGACAGGCGCGGTTCGGATTCGGTGCTAAATGCATTTTCAATAAAATACACATCGGCCATATCCGGGCTTTCAATTACACGGGATACACGGTTAAAGGCTCGTGTACCCTCAAACCATAAATATATCCGGTACTTGATTTCCGGTATCTTATCAACCAGCCCGAAATGTTGAACAGCGGCCAGAAGATTGGAGTCCTCCAGCCAGGGGCAGACCACGTGTCGGCTGGTCAGCATATAGCCATCGCTGTCCACCAAAAAAGCGGTTCCCTCCGCCAGATTGCGATACATGGGTTCATTTTCGATTTCCAGCCAGTACTCTACCAATACAAATGCGACCGAAGGTGAGTACAGATTGGCATAATCCTCCAGGCGGTTTTCATAACCCGCCTTGCGCTGGCTCAGCTGGTACCAGGCCATAAAACCGGCCAAAGATAATATGATGATTAAAAAAGCCAGGATGCTGATGCGATTCTGAAGCCCTTTGATTGTCAGTCTGCGGGCTGCTGCTGCCGGGGGTGGGGGCGGCGCGGGTTCAGGTTCTTGTTCAACAGGTTTTTCTTTAATTCGCGCCAGTGATATCGCCACTTCGGCCATGGACCGCGGACGGATATCCGGATCATCGGCCAGCATGACTTTTAAAAGGACCTTGGCTGCTTCCGGCAAATTAAGCTCGTCAACTTTGGCCAGGTAATCGGTGGTTTCCAGATCCGCGGACAGCAGCTCAACAAAAATCTTCCCCAAGGACCAGATGTCGCTTCTGAAATCAAGGGGCCGATGATTGACGATATCCGGGTGCACGTTCAGCAATTTTTTTAGCATGGGCCCGGGACGGTCGAGCTTGGGGTCAAAAAACCGCGAAAGTTTATAGTCGATTTTGACCTGCAGTCTTCCGCTTTCAGCCTTCACCAGCATAATGTCGTTTAAAATCAGATGGGGTATGAAGTAACCTTCCTGGTGAAGGACGGTCAGGATGGAGGCCATTTGGAAGAACAGATCCAGGGCCATCTGGCTGTCCTGCAGGCGCCCGGATGTCAGCAAAGAGCCCCAGCTTTCGGTATCGATCCATTCACTGATCCGGTACCAGAGCCCGTCTGTTGATTGGCGAATGGCGTAATGACGGACAAAGCCTTTATCAGGCAACTTTTTAAGACGCTCCAACTCCTGGGTGAGTCTGACGGCCACTTTTTCGTCGACCCCCGATTGGGGCGTAAACAGGCGGATCATGACCATCTCGCCTGTGCGTTCCCGGATGGCCCGGCATAGAAAGCTGGAATGACCTTCGTGCAGAATATCGACAATCCGGTAATCGTCGATATATTTGCGGCCTTCACCGATTTCGTTGCCGCAGGCCGGGCAGAGTGTAATTTCTTCTGCTACCGGCTGGTCACATTGGGGGCAAAGTCTCATTACTTTTTAAGCACATTTCAGGTTGTGGAATATTAAAAATCTATGGGTTATTTAAACGCAAAAAAATGGTTGGGCGAAGAAGACCCCACCTGATAAAAGTTTACTTTCATTTAAAAGCAGGAGTCAAGCTCCAGGATGGATTACCTTCGGAGCTGAATATATTAGGGCAAAATATCAAACGGAAGCAATTCGTTTCTGGGCAAAGGTTAACCGAAGAAATATTTCCAAACTTTTCAATAAATTATATCTAACCTGGCGTTAAATGTCAAACAATGGAAGTATGGGCGCAAATAGGGAATGAATTCATCAGGAGAAAAGGCGCCCCGGCAATGAGAGTAAAAAGGTGTATAGCGGCGCCAGTTTTCGCCAGAAAAGGATGGGGCGCAACAGATAAGATGGGGAATAATTGTAAAGCCTTTTTAACAGGCTTTGCAGATCAGCCCCTCCGAGTAATTTGACAATAACCGGATTCGGGTTCTCCAGCATATTAACATATTTCTCATATCCGTCGTTGGACAACTTTTCAAACAGATACCGGTTGCGAATGGAGATCTCCATGGGTTTTAGCATATCCACCTGCCAGCGGTGGTTATAGTCATCATTGTTAATGATACTTTGCGCTGCATGGTATCCGGATTTAAAAGCATACATCATCCCAAAGCCGGTCAGGCAATCCTGAAAACCGGCCGCCTCGCCCACATAATACCGGCCGTCTATTCTGGCATTCTTTAAAAAATAAAAACTCCCCGTAGCGGCAAAGCGATGGGTGATGGTTGTAATCGCAGCAGTCAATATTTCTTCAAATCGTTTAATGCTGCGTTCCATACGCGCCAAATGATCTTTTATGTGGGGCGGGTTGAGGATCACGATCTGCCCTACCTGGTCGTTGATCGTAAGGTATGTATACATTTTATGCGAAAACCGATCATCAAAAAGAACAATGACCTTATCCGGGTGGTCAAACGGAAAAGTAACACCGGTAGCAATAATTGTCGGCTCTTTTTTGCCGGTGGCGATAATATCGACGTCATCCACTTTCAGACTTGATTTAAAAATGATGGGTATTCCGGCATCTGCCGCCTGTTTTTGAAGCGAATGGTCTAAAGCGCCCTCCTCAGGCCCTCTTTTTAGCAGATACATCACAGGCTGGGATGATTGTTTGAGGCATCTTTTTAAAGAAGGGCTGATATACTCCATGGAATAGAAGGGTTTGATATAAAAATCGGTTTGAATATTTAAATTCTTGAGCGTATCAATTGAATCTGCCTCAAAAATCCAGTTCTCAAGAAATTGAAAATCACGTGAAGGTTTACCGCAAAATCCTTTACGCTCATGCACTTCAACTTCAATGCCCGCCTGCTTTAAATTTATGGCAGCCGTCAAACCGGCAATTCCACCGCCTAAAATTTTTATTTTTTTCATGGTTTCTAAACCAACAATTGCCAGGATTGGCACGGAATAAGTGATGATACAGAATCATTGTCAAAACGCTTTATGTATACCTTTCTATGAAGCATTTTGAACGATTAGAAAAGCCTTTTTTCCGGATGAATTTAACGCATAAAAAGCCGCTCAACGGTTGCAACCAAAAGCTTATAAAGCGGCACCAATTTTTTCCAGAAAATAACCGGACGAATGCAGCAAGAAACAAAGCGGTTGTACAGTCGATTTAAAATAAGCTGAAGGTCGCTGCCCCCGAGTAATTTTACAATGAGGGAAATGATTTTCAATTTCCCACAGCATACAACTACCAAGCCAATATTCCTGCCTTTATCATTTGCTAATTCTTCATATTTTCCGTTTTCTTGACATACACTTACGGTCGCTTTATTCTTCACTTTGTGCGCCGAAATGCCTTTTAATAAACTCGAGGAGAATCCAATGAAAATCATCATCGAGCCCTTTAAAATTAAATCCGTCGAACCGTTGCGCTTTACCAGCCGCGAGGAACGCGAGGCCATTTTAAAGCAAGCCGGGTACAATCTGTTTAACATTCAGGCCGAGGATGTGTTGATCGATCTGCTGACCGACAGCGGCACTTCGGCTATGAGCGCCCATCAATGGGGCGGCATGATCGAAGGCGATGAGGCCTATGCCGGTTCCAAAAGCTTTTCCCGGCTGGAGCAGACGGTCAGGGATCTGACCGGCTTCCGGCATATCATCCCCACCCATCAGGGCCGCGCAGCCGAAAAAATCCTGTTCAATCTTGTCGGCGGAGAGGGCCGGATCGTGCCCAACAACACCCATTTTGACACCACCCGCGCCAATGTGGAGATGAGCGGGGCAGAGGCACTTGACCTGCCCATCGCCGATGGGCTCGATCCGACTTTGATTGCTGATTTTAAGGGCAATATGGACCTCGAGGCACTGGATTCCCTGCTAGAAAAAGAGGGACCTGAGCGCATTCCGCTGGTGATGCTGACCGTCACCAACAACGCCAATGCCGGCCAGCCGGTTTCAATGGCCAACATTCGTCAAACCGCCGAAATCTGTCGCGCCCATGACATCCCGTTTTTCCTGGATGCCTGCCGCTTTGCCGAAAATGCCTATTTTATCAAACTCAGAGAGCCGGGTTATGCGAACAAAACGGCCCGCGAAATCGCCCAGGAGATGTTTTCCTATGCGGATGGCTGCACCATGAGCGGTAAAAAAGACGGCCTGGTGAATATGGGGGGCTTTCTGGCGGTCAACGATGATCAGCTGGCCGGCCGGGCCCGCAATATTCTGATCGTCACCGAGGGATTTCCCACCTACGGCGGCTTGGCCGGGCACGACCTGGAGGCTTTCGCACGGGGGCTGGACGAGGTTTTAGCAGAAGACTATCTTAAATATCGAATTCGATCGGTGGCATATCTGGGTGAGCATATCGCTGCGCTCGGTGCCCCGATTTTCCAGCCGCCGGGCGGGCACGCCATTTATATTGACGCCAAGGCATTTTTACCCCATATCCCCCCGCACGAGTACCCGGGCCAGGCGCTGGCCTGTGAGCTTTATCTGGTTGGTGGTATTCGGTCCTGTGAAATCGGCAGTGTGATGTTCGGCAAAACCGATTCCCAAAGCGCTCAATTTAAGCCAGCCCCCCTGGAAATGGTGCGCCTGGCCATTCCCCGCAGGGTTTATACCAAAAGCCACATCGATTATGTGGTTGAGTGCATTGAATCTGTTGTTCGCAAACGGGATGAGATCAAAGGCATGCGCATCACATACGAACCACCGGTACTCCGCCATTTCACAGCCCAGTTTGAAATCTTATAGATGCTTTTTAGACAGGATTTACAGGATTTTTAGGATTTTCTTTTCTTCGCCACTTTCCAGAAGAAAGTGGCGAAACTCAATCCCGCCCTTGCGGGCAGGAAATAACCATAGTTTAATTACCCGCCAAAAACACGTTTAACTAGCAAATCTTAACCATCTAGTTATTTTTTCGCCGAAGGCGATTGAAATTTTTGGCTTTCATCCGGAAAGCCAAAAAGTATCCAGTTGATCCTGTAAATCCGGTCAAAAAAAATCAGGACTTCTGGAATTCGGCGGCAATGCAGACGGTTTGAAAGTGAATATCAACGGTGTCCCCGATGTTGGGGGCATAGCCGCCGGCCATGGTGACGGCCACCGGCAGGCCGGCGTCCCGGCAGTACCCCAACACGAGCCGATCGCGCTCAGCCAACCCCTTTTTGCTGAGATCCAGCCGCCCGAAGCGATCTTTGGTATAAGGGTCAGCCCCGGCCAGATAAATGACCGCATCGGCATCGGCCTTTTTTAAGGACGCACGCACGCCTTTTTCGAGCGCCTCCAGATACACCCCATCATCGGCCCCATCATCCAGGGCGATGTCCAGATCGCTTTTTTCTTTGCGGAAGGGAAAATTGTTTTTGCCGTGGATCGAAAAAGTAAAAACAGCCGGGTCCTTCTGCAGCAGCGCTGCGGTGCCATTGCCCTGATGCACATCACAGTCAAGAATCAAGATTCGTTCGAAACGGGTTTCGGCCTGCAGGGCCCACACCGCTATGGCGCTGTCATTGAAAATGCAATAGCCCTGCCCCTGATTTTTAAAGGCATGATGGGTGCCGCCGCCCAGATGGACGGCAACGCCGTCTTCAAGAGCGGCAAAACAGGCTTCAACTGTCGCTCCTGCAGATCGCCTGGCGCGCTCAACAAGCTCGGGCGACCAGGGCAATCCGATGCGCCGGATTTCCTTGGCGGTCAATTGCCCGAGAAGCAAACGCCGCAGGTAATCCGGGTCGTGTACGCGGCAGATTTCAGTATCCGTTGCCGCACGGGGTATACATAAATCCTGTGGGGAAAACAGTTGGGAATCTTCGATTCGTTTACGGAGAAGGGCGTATTTGCCGATCGGAAAAGAATGATCTTGCGGCAGGGGAATGGCAAACGAGTCCGTATGAAAAATTTTCAACAGTCCAACCCCATCCTTTTATTCTTCAGGCGCTAAGATACCCTGGTAGGTGCCGGCTTCTTTTAATGCCGCTTCCATCTCATCTACGGTGATACGCTGCGGATCGTAAATGACCGTGTTGGTTTCCTTGAACCAGAGTTTGCTTCGTCGCGTGCCGTTTTCAACATTTTTGACACCATCGAGCCCATCCAGGGCTGCTTTGCCGACATCGTATCAGGCCACTTGAAATATAACCTCGGCATCATCTGAGTCTTTTTGATCAGATGCAACCGCTGTCATAAAAAACAGTAGCAAAAAGCTTACGAGAACCAACCCAAACTTTATAATATTTTTATATATCATGATATTCTCTCTTTTTAAGGATTGCCGGTTGAGCCGGTTTCCGGTTAGCCGGTTAGACAAGGATTTATGTCTAAATTTTTAACGGGCTCAACGGGCACAACCCTTTAATTTTGAAGCTGTCTTAAAAATAGCAGATCACGCTTAAGGGCAAGGCGAAAACGACACGACTGAGCTCGTCGCAGGCCGATTCAAAAGTGGAGCATATAAATCGTGGCTAAAAGCCACTCCCACCAAATTAATCATCAGCGGCATAACATATTTTAAATTTTTCAATAATGGGTGGGAGCGGCATCTTGCCGCGATATTCGAGCATTTTGAATCGGTTTGATGCACACCTTAATTTACAATAAAATTAGGTGTGTAATCCATTTATCCTGGAGAGCGCAGCCATTGAGCGTTAGATGCATTTTTACGGCAGCTTCTATATGTTGCACTGAAATTGTGCAACCGGCTCCTTCTTAAACTC